>JANSXJ010000262.1 GCA_024743015.1 Hyphomonas sp.
CGCTGGGCGTTTTGTTTTCCGACATCTGCGACTCTTCTTGCCTATACTTTCGGTTCGATTCTAACGCCGCCAACTCACAAAGGCTAGTCCACCAAAGAGCACAAGAGTCAACCAGTAAAACGTCTCTCCAAACCTTTGATAAGGCGTGTTTTCTAGCCTTGCTGGTAATCCGGTCCGTACAACCGCGGAGCGCCAGCCTGCAGGATCATTTGCGGCAGGATTGCCCCGCGCGACTTCGCGCCCATAGCCGTCCACCATGGCAGTCATTCCGCGCGTCGCGACGCGTGCCATGGGCAGGCCGCTTTCGATCGCGCGATAGCGGTTCTGTGCATAATGCTGAGCGGGTCCAAGGCCGCCGCCGAACCATGCATCATTGGAAATTACGACAATCCACTCGGCTGCCTCGCGCTGAGGGGAGGCCTTGCGGATGAGTTCAGGGAACAGGCCCTCATAACAGATTAGGGGAATGAAGGGTGGCGCCACGACTTGCGGCAACAGGACAGTCGCTTCTGCGCCGGGTGTGAACCCGTTCTCGGCCATGCGCTGCATGGAGCTGGGAAGAATTCCAGCGATGCTTTTCCCAAACGGGATAATCTTCGCCGCAGGTAATTCGCCGAACGGCACCAGGCGATGCTTGTCATAAAGGGCAGACAATGTCGCTGAATTGGTTCCAGCTGTGAACATGACGAGGCTATTGTAGGCAACAGGGCCATCTTCGTCGGTCGTATATCGTACCGATCCCGCGATGAGCGCCCGGCGACCGAGAAAGGCCGAAACGAGATCCAGCGCGTCCGTATCTCCCATCAGGCCATAAGGGAGCGCGCCTTCCGGCCAGATGACAATATCCCCGGCCTCGCTCGGAACATCGCGCAACAGTTCGATATAGCGCGCGACCACCGGTTCGCCGCGGTCTTTGAACTTCTCGGACTGTGGAACGCCCGCATCCATCAGCACAACCGAGCGCTCGGTCATCACTGTATCATTGGCTATTCGTTGCGAGCCCCAGGCCCAGGAGAATCCGGTCAGAGCAACGGCCATCAGCACTGGCAAGGCGCGGCCAAGCACGCTTTGATCATCACGTGTGTCGACCAAGGCGGCGGGCGCTGCCGCAACGAACAGAGTGAGGAGAGTGAGCCAGTAAATGCCGCCCAGGGAAGCAACTTGAGACAATGCGCCACCGGGCGCCCAGGTTGTGCCGGGCACATTCCACGGAAACCCGCCAAACAATGTCCCACGAATAAGCTCTGCGCCGCCCAGGAAGAGCGCGAAGATAAACACGCGCGAAGGCGACGCCGACCAGAAAGCACCGCCCAGTGCGCACGCGGCGCCCCAGATCAGAGCCATGCCGCCGGGCAAAGCAATCAAGGGCATCCAAAGAAAGATGGCGTGCTTTTCCGGCTCTACCAGGAAGGGGAGTGCGGTCCAGTACATGCCAACAAGGAAATACCCGAACGCAAACGCCCATCCGCGCCAGAACATAGCGCGCCCCCAACGCTTTTGTGAGCGCGCACCATCGAGCATCCAGATCAGGCCGACAAAGGCCACAATCAAGGCGGGGGTCAGATGAAATGGTGCGAATCCGAGGGCACAAAAAGCGCCCAGAAGAATTGCGAACAACGTGGCAGTCATACCCCGCACGCGCGCAATGGCTTCGTGAAGGGCAGTAAACACGCGCAAGCCGTGGCTGCGCGTGTGGCCTTGTTCGATCATGCTTTCAGCTCCGAAGCAGGTTGCCGAACGACCAGGCGATGAATGCGCCGTGCGTCCGAATCGAGAATTTCAATATCGACCCCTCCGGGATGCGGCAGCACCTCGCCTCGGATTGGGACGCGTCCGGCGAGCGCAAAGGCGACTCCGCCCAGCGTATCGACATCGTGATCTTCCAGTTCGAGTTCCAGGCCGGTTTCTTCGGCAAAATCCTCGGTTTCCATGCGCGCGTCGACTTCCCAGGCGAGGCGGCCGCGGCGTACCAGCATGGCGACTTCTTCGTCATGCTCATCTTCAATCTCGCCAACAATCTCTTCGACGAGGTCTTCCAGACTGACCAGGCCATCTGTGCCGCCATACTCGTCAACCACGAGTGCCAGGTGAGTACGGGAGGCTTGCATTTTTACCAGCAGATCCGGCAGCGGCATGGAAGGCGGGACAAACAGGATGTCGCGGCGCAGGCGTTCCAGCGGCAAGTCTTCGGGATGCTTTGCGCTGCCATTCGCCCGCGCAACCTCCGTGAGCACGTCTCGGATGTGGACGACGCCAACCGGGTCATCCAGCGTCTCGCGATAGACGGGCAATCTTGAGTGGGCCTCACTGGCATAGAGTTGGATCAGGTCTTCCAGTGTTGTCGACAGTTCCACCCCGATAATCTCGGCACGGGGGATCATTACATCGACGACGCGCGCGCGTTCAAACTCCTCGATGCGCAGGCGCATTTCGGTTTGCGACGGCCCTATCGGGTCTTCCGGCACGGGCTCTTCAGCTACTTCTTCGCTTTTCTTAAACAGGCCAAACAAGCCTTTTCGTCCTTCCGACATGTCTTTCAACGGTCCTGACGCGTGAGTCGCGTCTTACTTATATGGATCAGGCCAGCCCAGGGATGCAAGCGCTGCGATCTCCAAAGACTCCATCTCCGCTGCCTCTGTGTCATCTTTGTGGTCATGCCCCAGGAGATGCATAAGCCCGTGGATCAGCAAGTGGGACAGATGCTGATCCAGCCCGATCTTTTTCGCCGCCGCGTCCTGCCGCGTGACGCCAAGACTGACCGCAATGTCGCCCAGAAATGGCGCGTCCAATTCACTTGCGGGGAAGGAGAGGACATCCGTTGGCTTATCCTTGCCGCGCCAATCGCGATTGAGGGCCTGGATTTCTGCGTCATCCGTCAATAGCAAGCTGACTTCGCCAGATGCTCGTTTTTGTGCCGCGCCCGCATCGAGCGCAGTCTGACAAATTGTTGAGATTTCAGCGACGGCATCAGTCCAGGCGGCATCGGCGATGCGAAGATCAAGCTCAATCATCGCGGTTCTGCTCTGCGTCCTGATCATAGGCGCGGATGATCCGGCTCACCAGGGCGTGCCGACGGACATCATTGGCAGAGAATGTCACACGTCCGACACCCTCGACGCCGCGCAGGATCCGCAATGCGTGCGCCAGTCCCGAGGGCTGGTTGCGTGGCAAATCGACTTGTCCCGGGTCACCGGTAACGACCATCCGGCTGTCACGTCCGAGCCGAGTCAGGACCATCTTCATCTGCGCGACTGTTGCATTCTGGGCTTCGTCCATGATGACAAAGGCGTTCTTCAGTGTCCGTCCGCGCATAAAGGCCAGCGGCGCGACTTCGATCACGCGTTTCTCACGCAAGCGCCCCGCCTGATCGGCTCCCAAAGTCTCATCCAGCGCGTCCCAGATTGGGCGCAAATAGGGCTCGACCTTCTCTTCAAGATCACCCGGAAGAAAGCCAAGATTCTCGCCCGCCTCGACGGCCGGGCGGGTAATGATCAGTCTGGCCGCGGATTTGTTCTTTAGCGCAGCAGCGCCAGCTGCGACGGCAAGAAAGGTCTTGCCCGTCCCGGCAGGCCCAACGCCGAATATGAGGTCGTTCGCGGTGCCTGTCAGAAGGTCTAAATATTTCGCCTGCGCATTCGTTTGCGCCTTGATCGGAACTTTCAAGCCGGTCAGCGTCTTGTAGCTCTGGTTTGGTGTGCGCGCCTGTTCGACTGCCCCCTCGAGAGCCGGAAGACCTGCATCCGGGTTTTTGGCGAGCACAGCCTCGAAGACGCTGAGCGCCAGTTCGGCGGTCGCGATGGCCTCGCCGGAGCCTTGTAGCCGAATACCGCCGCCCTGGCTCTCTGCTTTCAGATCACCATCTGCGAGCTCGGACTCCAGGTACAGCAAGTTCATGTGGTTCGGGCCACAGATAACAGGCAGGAGGGCGGCGTCTTTCGGGGTCCAGACCTGGCTCAAGCTGCCGCCTCTTTCGCACTGTTTGGCAACGTACCGGACAGGGAATTCAGGCTCGAGCCGATGATCTCAACATCAATGATCTGACCCACGAGGTCTGCGTTGCCATCGAAGTGTACGGCTTGAAGCCAGGGAGAGCGGCCATGCATCTGTCCTTCATTGCGCCCGGTTCCAGTGACGAGCACGGGAACTGATTCGCCGACTTTCGAGGCATTGAACGCGGTTTGTTGTTCCCTAAGAAGTGCCTGCAAGGCTTGAAGACGCTCATTCTTCACGTCTTCCGGCACCTGGCCGAACATTTCTGCGGCGGGGGTGCCGGGGCGTTCGGAGTATTTGAATGAATAAGCGATCGCGTACCCCACCTCACGGACGAGATCCATTGTGTCCTCGAAATCCTTGTCGCTTTCACCAGGGAAGCCGACAATGAAATCCGAAGCGAGCGCCATATCTGGACGCGCTTCTTTCATGCGGCGCATGATGTCGAGATAGTGTTCGCGCGTATGGCCGCGATTCATCGCTTTCAGGATATTGTTCGACCCGGATTGCACCGGCAGGTGCAAGAAAGGCATCAGTTCCGGCGTGTCGGCATGGGCCGCGATCAGCTCGTCATCCATGTCTCGTGGATGGCTGGTCGTGTAGCGAATACGATCGATCCCGCCAATTTTAGCAACGTGTCGGACCAGTTGAGCCAGCGTCCATTCGTCTCCGGCTTCAATCGCCGGCGCAGCGCCGTGATAAGCATTCACGTTCTGGCCGAGCAGCTGAATTTCGCGTACGCCCTGGCTCGCAAGATTGCGGGCTTCCAGCGTGACGTCATCAACCGGTCGCGACAGCTCAGCGCCGCGTGTATAGGGCACGACGCAGAAGGTGCAGAACTTGTCACAGCCTTCCTGCACGGACAGGAAGGCCATCGGGCCGTCCGCTTGTCGCGCTTTTGGCAGCGCGTCAAACTTTTCAAGCGTCTCAAACTCAGTTTCGAGCCGCTCGCCGGTTGAGCGGTGCACCCGCGCAATCATCTCCGGCAGCTTGTGATAGGCTTGCGGCCCGAGGACAAGATCGACAGCGGGCTGTCGCCGCATGATTTCCGCACCCTCGGCCTGTGCCACACACCCCGCCACCGCAATTGTCATCTTGCCGCCCTGGGCCTGTTTCAACTTCTTGATCTTGCCGAGCTCGGAATAGACTTTTTCAGTTGCTTTCTCGCGGATATGGCAGGTGTTCAGGACGACCAGGTCTGCGCCATCTGGACTGTCCACGGGCGCATAGCCTATGGGCGCGAGCACATCTTTCATGCGCTCGCTATCATAGACGTTCATCTGGCACCCATAGGTCTTGATGAACACAGATTTAGTATTGGTTTCTGGGCCGGTATTACTCATCCG
>JANSXJ010000098.1 GCA_024743015.1 Hyphomonas sp.
AAATCATCGTTCGGAAAAGCAATATCTGGACCCGCGACGGGAATGACATTCGCATGACTGTGCCGGTCCCGCTGAAAACAGCTGTGCTCGGCGGGCAAGTCGAAGTGAACACGCCGATGGGACCGATTGCTCTGAAAATACCAGAAGGGTCGAACTCCGGTGCCGTCCTGCGTTTACGTTCAAAGGGTGTGCAAATCCCCGGAAAAACCGGTCACCTATACGCACGACTAGAAGTGCAAATTGAAGATCCACGCGACTCCGGATTACGAGAGTGGGCCAAGGGATAGCCAGTATGACTGAATTCCATCCTCGCTATTCACTATCCATTCAGAGGCTTTTGAGCATATCGTGATCGTGATGAAAAAAATTGTCGCCCTCTTTATGTTTCTCGCCTTGGCGACGACGGCTGTGCCAATGCAGACGCAGGCGCAATTGGGTAATTCGTTCACAGCCGACCAAGCCCGCGACGCCCGTGATAAGGGCAATGTCGTGCCGCTGCGGGATATCTTCCGGCAACTCAAACGCCGGTATGGTGGCTACCAGGTCGATGCAAATCTCTACAATCGGGATGGAGGTCAGGTTTACGTCATCGACTGGATGACGGAAAAGGGCGAAAGACTGCGAATCACGGTCAATGCTCAAACTGGACGTATCATCTCTACGAGCTAGGGTAATAATCATGAGAATTCTTGTTGTTGAAGACGAAGCAGACCTTCGCCGCCAGTTAGCGGATGCGCTCACGCACGCCGGATACGCCGTTGACCTCGCCGCTGACGGCGAAGATGGCCATTTTCTGGGTGACACCGAACCCTATGATGCGGTTATTCTCGACCTCGGCCTTCCGAAAATGGACGGCGTGACAATTCTCGAGCGTTGGCGAGAGGATGGCAAAACCTTCCCCGTCATGATCCTAACCGCGCGTGATCGCTGGAGCGAGAAAGTCGCCGGATTTGACGCTGGTGCGGACGATTACGTCACCAAGCCGTTCTACACAGAAGAAGTCCTCGCAAGACTAAGAGCGCTCTTGCGACGCGCGTCCGGGCACGCTGTGGCCGCGATTGAAGCCGGTGCCTTGCGTCTAGACACAAGAGCGGCCCGCGCGACGGTCAACGGTGAACCGATCAAACTGACAGCCCACGAATACAAAGTGCTGAGCTACCTCATCCACCATCAGGGCAGAGTCGTTCCGCGCACCGAACTCGTCGAGCACATTTACGATCAGGATTTCGACCGCGATTCGAATACGATCGAGGTGTTCATCGGACGCCTTCGCAAGAAAATTGGCAATGATCGCATTCAGACCGAGCGGGGCCTCGGATATCGCCTCGTCGTTCCGGATGATGAGCGCTCAGGCGTTGTGACCTAGGCCCGTTTCGGGCAAGTCTTTAAGTATGAATACCTTGCCCCCTTTCCGAAGAAAAGCGCGGCGTCTCTCGCTTGCGCGCAGAGTTTTGATCGGGGCGCTCATATGGAGTGTATTGATCGTTGCGGGCGGTGTGGTTGCTATTTCGGCTGTGTACCGGGCTCAGACGATCAACCTTCTGGACGCGGATCTCGATTCAACGCTGGTGACGCTCGCGCGCGCGATCGAGCCTTTGAACGACAATTCAGGGCGGATCCGGGACATCCCGGAGCGGTTGCCGAGCGATCCACGATTTGAAACTCCTTTGTCTGGCCAGTATTGGGTGATTATCGCCGTAGCGGATGATGGTTCTTATTTCGACGATATCCGCCCGCGTAGCGTCTGGGATGGCGAACCACCACTGCCTCCCGATCTCGCGGCTGCGGCGCTGGCTGAACCAGGTGCGGTTATCCGCGGGAATGAGACGGAAGGGCCCGCCGGTGAACCGATCCGGATTGCCGTGCAGTCGATTACGATCCCCAATCGAGACAATCCGATCCTGCTGGTTGCGGCATCTGACGTCACGCAGTCGAATGCCGGGGCTGATCAGCTTCGCACGATCCTGATCATCGCCATGACCACACTGGCGAGTGGAACGCTTTTGGCCATGGCCCTAGGATTGAGGTTTGCGCTGCGTCCGTTGGAGCGCATTCAATCCGACATTTCTGATATTCGCGAAGGGCGGCAGGCCAGCCTGGCGGGTGACTATCCTGAGGAGGTTCAGCCGCTGAGCGCGGAGCTCAATAAGCTGCTTGAGCATAACCGATCTGTGGTTTCGCGGGCCCGTACGCATGTTGGCAATCTGGCGCATGCGCTGAAGACGCCTCTGGCTGTGCTGCGCAACGAAGCGAAAGGCGACACGCAGCTCGATGATGTCGTTCGCCGACAGACTGAAACTATGCATTCCAATGTTGAGCACTATTTGCGCCGAGCCCAGGCCGCGGCGCGGGCCGAAGCGCTTGGCGTCAGGACACAGGTGCTTGAAGCGGCTGACGGCATTGCCCGCGTCATGAACAAGCTGTTTGCGCGTGAAGATAAACAGGTCACAGTCGAAATCCCGGCCGACCTCCATGTGCGCACAGAGCAACAGGACCTTGAGGAAATTCTCGGCAATCTTCTCGACAATGCCTGTAAGTGGACCCGCCATAACGTCAGAGTGAGCGCCAGTTCGGATGATGATGGGATGATCGTGATCCACATAGATGATGACGGACCGGGGCTTTCCCCCGATGAGCGCGAGCAAGCTGTCAAGCGCGGCATCCGTCTTGATGAGACGGCGCCGGGAACCGGGCTTGGTCTTTCTATCGTGGCTGATATAGCCGGCATGAATGGCGGCAGCCTGGTATTGGATGCAAGCCCGCTGGGAGGTCTGCGTGCGACGGTGCGGCTCCGCCGGGCCTGATCAACGTGCCGCAGGGCGTATGGCAATCAATTGACTATATTGACCGCATGAGAGCTCGTACAAAAAGACTTTACGCCGTTGGACTGGCTGCCGTTTTGGTGATCTCAGCTGTTGCTGTCGCCGGGGTCGCGCTGCGCCAGCACGCGGATTTATTTTACACTCCGCAGCTACTTGTAGAGCGGGGGATGCCGGAAGCCGGACAACGCGTGCGGATCGGAGGATTTGTTCAACCCGAGTCTCGCCGAAATGGCGAGGGTGCGGAAATGCTGTTCGTCATCGAAGACGGATCCGGCGAAACGGTGCAAGTGTCCTATACGGGCCTGGTTCCGGACCTCTTCCGTGAAGGAGAGGGCGTCGTCGCGACCGGACAGTTTGAAGCTGGACACGCAGTTTTCGTGGCGGAAGAAATTCTCGCCAAGCATGACGAGAACTATCAACCCCGCGAGCTGGAAGACGTCGAACGTCCGGCGAGCGCTGACGCCTACTGATCACGACAAAGAGAGCAGCTCTTGATTGGTAGGAGAGGTCACCGCACCCTATCTTCCTCTGAGCAAGATGGAGCAGGGATATGCAAAGTGAGCGCGTGGAATTTTCAAATGCCAAAAGCGAGACTTTATCCGGGGTGATCGAAACGCCCGAGGGCAACGCCCGGGCATGGGCGGTCTTCGCGCACTGCTTTACCTGCTCCAAAAAGAGCCTGGCCGCGAGCCGTGTTGCGCGCGGCCTCGCTGAACGAGGCATAGGTGTACTACGGTTCGACTTTACCGGGCTGGGTGAGTCGGAGGGTGATTTCTCCACCAGCGGCTTTTCTTCGAATGTTGGAGACCTGGTCTCGGCGACGCAGTGGATGGCCGAAACGAACAGGCCCGTCAGTCTCATGATTGGCCATTCTCTCGGCGGGGCGGCCACCGTCGTCGCGGCGGGGCGGGTCGATAGTGTGAAGGCCGTGGCAACGATTGGTGCGCCGTCTGATGCTGGGCATGTCGTCGAGCAGTTCAAGGACAGTGTTCCGGAAATCGAGGCGAAAGGGGCCGCGCAGGTCAATCTTGCCGGGCGACCGTTCACGTTGAGCCGAGAGTTCTTGACCGATATCCGAGCTGCCAACGTCAAAGACGCCGCGGCGGTTCTACGCAAGCCGCTGCTCATTCTTCACGCTCCCGGCGATGATGTCGTCGGCATTGATAATGCGACCGGCCTGTTTCTCGCAGCAAAACATCCCAAGAGTTTTGTCAGCCTCGACCGGGCCGACCATTTGCTGATCGGGAAAGACGATGCGCGCTTTGTTGTCGATGTCATCTCAGGGTGGGCCGGGCGCTATTTCCCGGACAATGCAACGCCAGAACGGTCTTCGGACACACAGACGCATGACATTCTTGTCCGCGAGACGCTCAATAATGGCCCTTACCAGAATGAAGTGTTGATCGACGGGCGACGGTTCCTGGCCGATGAACCCGCCAGCGTGGGTGGGGCCGATACGGGGCCGGACCCGTATGCATGGGTCACTGCCGGGCTTGGGGCTTGTACGTCGATGACCCTGCGCATGTATGCAAACCGCAAAGGATGGCCGCTGGAGCGCGTTACGGTCGGACTGGAGCACGCCAAGAAACATGCGGATGACTGTGTCGACTGCAGTCCGAAAGACCGAATCGACGTGTTCACGCGTTCTATCGAGATAGAAGGAGATCTTGATGAGGCTCAGAAGCGGCGTTTGCTGGAGATTGCCGACAGGTGCCCGGTGCATCGAACCCTTGAACATGGCGCGAAAGTGGAAACATATCTCGCCACAAATCCGGCTTAATGATCTTTAATGAGTGTTAGGCTGTTACTTTCGTAAATTTAGTACCAGATAGGTACAACACATCTTTGGAGGCATGGAAGTCGATGAAATTGTTTGGCATTTCCCGAAATGCACTTGTTGCTGGACTGGTTGGAGCGGGCGCTATGGGAGCGTTGCTACTGGGACCGCAATTCCCAAACGCCGACGCCAATCCGATCACGCTGGAAGCCCCGAATGGCGCACCCGTATCTTTTGCTGATCTGATTGAACAGGTCAGCCCCGCTGTGGTCGGTGTTCGCGTGCGAACTGAAATTCAGCTCTCGGATCAGGAACTCACCGATCGCGAGCGTTTTCTTGAGCAATTTGGTGAGCAGTTCGGTTTGATCCCGCGCGAAGAAGCGCCGCGCCCACGCGAAGGGTTCGGTCAAGGGTCCGGCTTCTTCATTTCAGCCGCAGGTCATATCGTCACCAACAATCACGTGGTCGACAATGCAGTAGAGATCGAAGTCACCACCGATGATGGTTCAGTGCTCGAAGCCGAGATTGTCGGAGTCGATTCCGAGACGGATCTCGCTGTGTTGAAAGTCTTGAGTCCCGGGCCGCACCCATATGTGGATTTTGGCACTTCGAAAGAGTTGCGCCGTGGCGATTGGGTCGTTGCTGTAGGCAGCCCGCTGGGCTTCTCAGGCACCGCGACTGCCGGCATTGTATCCGCCGTCGGTGAGCCGGGCGATTTGCGCCGGTCGCAATCCTACACGGATTATTTGCAGATTGATGCCGCGATCAATCGCGGAAACTCAGGCGGGCCGACCTTTGATATGAATGGCCGCGTTGTCGGCGTGAACACCTGGATTGCCTCTACAACCGGTGGCTCCATTGGGCTTGGATTTGCCATCCCATCAGAGCTGGTGGAGCAGGTGACGACGACTTTGATCAATGATGGCAAGGTCTCGCGCGGTTGGCTCGGTGTCACGATTGGCAATGTTAGCGAGGATATGGCCGAGGCCGTGGGCCTGAAAGATAATCGAGGCGCCATCGTTTCAAGCGTCACCGACGACAGTCCGGCGGATATTTCCGGGCTGCAGCGCGGCGATATCATCATAAAGGTCAACGGTCGCCAGGTCGACGATGCGACGACAACGACCCGTATGGTTGGTGCTCTGGCGGTTGGTTCGAAGAACAAGTTCGAAATCTATCGTGATGGCAAACGCCGGGTCATTGACGTCACCGTTGGCGATCGCAGCGAAGGACTCGGCCAGGTTACAATGCTCGCATCTTCGGGTTCAAGCGAGCCCGAGGAGAACGAAAGTGGACCGCTTGGTGTCTCGCTGACCCCCTTGACGGACGAGGAACGTGAGCGCCTGAACCTGGACTCCAATGAAAAAGGCATGCTGATCACAGATCTCGACCCTGACAGCGCGCTTTACGAGGCGGGCGTTCGTGAGGGAATGGCCATTCTGGATGTTAACTACAATAAACTCGACAGCATCGACGTGCTGGAAGAAGAGTTGGAAGAAGTCCGTTCCAGTGATCGCAATCGCCTGTTGCTGGCAATTCAGGACGAACAGGTTGGCACACGATTCGTCGCGATCGATGTCGACGAAGACGAGTAAGTAAAGGAGGCTGCACAATGCACGTGCTGGTAATTGAAGACGATCGTGAGCACGCTCAGTTCATTGAGAAAGTGCTTAGCGAAGCAGGCCATAGCGTCGAAACTGCCGGAGACGGTGTCGGCGGCCTAAGCCGAGCACGCGAAGACCAGTTCGATGCACTTGTGGTCGATCGCATGTTGCCCGAAAAGCCGGGCCTGCAATTGGTCGAGGAATTCCGGAATGGCGGCGGGACCACCCCGGCGCTGTTCCTCTCGGCGCTTTCAGACGTAGACAATCGTGTGGAAGGCCTGAAGGTTGGCGCGGATGATTATCTATCCAAGCCGTTTGCGCCTGAAGAACTCGTCGCACGCATAGAGGCCCTCGGGCGCCGCCAGGTTTCTGGTGAACCGCCGGTGACTGTCCTAAAAGTCGGCGATCTCGAAATGGACCTGCTGGCGCGCAAAGTGACCCGCGGAGACACCAAGATCGACCTGCAACCGCGAGAGTTTAAACTGCTTGAGTACCTCATGCGCCACGCTGGTCAGACCGTGACCCGGACAATGCTGCTGGAGAAGGTCTGGAACTATCACTTCGACCCTCAGACCAACGTGATCGATGTCCATATTTCGCGTTTGCGCGCGAAAATCGACAAAGAATTCGAACAGCCGCTCTTGCAGACGGTACGCGGTGCGGGCTACTGCCTGCAGGCATGAAGTCAGGCCCCTTCGCGTTCGTCCGGACCACAACGTTTCGGCTGGCGCTAGTTTATTCAATCCTGTTCGCGCTGTTCTCGGCGGGGCTGCTTGCATACCTATTTCAGGCGACTGTCGGGACCATGCGCGCCGACGCAAAAGCGCGCCTGGAGGCAGAGTTTCGGACGCTCGCTGTCGCATGGAATACAGGCGGGCCGACGCGGCTTGAACAGTCCTTGCTCGAGCGCGTTCTCGTCGATTTGCGTGATTTCACTTATCAGTTTGAAGACGCCAATGGACGAACCATCGTCGGCGATATGCCGCGTATGCCGGTTGAACCTCTGGAGGAGTACGGTACGCCGCGCGTCGTCACGTTTGAGATCGAACGCCCAGGTCCCGAGGGCGGCACGACGATCACCCCAATCGAAGGCCGGATCGTTCGCCTCGGCGATGACAGCGTATTGCTGGTTGGGATCAAGATGGATGAGCGGGTGCGTCAGGTGAACCGGATCACCCGCGCGGTCGCGACCGCTGCGCCGATCGGGTTTATTCTCGCTTTGCTCGGCGGGTTTTTCAGCGCGCGCTATGCGGCCCATCGCGCGGAGAGCCTGACGAAGACAGCCGAGGGTGTGATGTCCGGCGACCTCTCCCTGCGTGCCCCGGTTGGGGTTTCCGGGGATGAATTCGATCGCCTTGCCGAACAGTTGAACGCCATGCTGGAAAAGCTGGAAACGCTGATGGCAGCGACTCGCCATGCCGGAGATTCCATTGCTCACGATTTGCGCTCGCCCTTGTCCCGGTTGCGCAACCAGTTGGAAGCGCGGCTGCGCGGACCGATTGATGAAGTCACCGCACGCGAAACGCTCGCTGAAACGGTCGAGGAAGTCGATAATGTCCTCGCCACGTTCAACGCAATTTTGCGCCTCTCTCGCGTCAATGAAGGGGCGGAGGGCAAATTGGTGCCGCTGGATCTCAGCCAATTGTGCGAGGAGATGTCGGAACTTTTCGAACCGGCCTGCGAAGATGCCGGGATCGAGTTTACGTCGAATATCGAACGCGGTCTGGAGATGATGGCGGACCGGACGCTCATGGCGCAAGCGGTGTCCAATCTGCTGGACAATGCGGTCAAATACACACCGTCCGGAAAGAGTATCCATCTCAGCGCCGCGCTGAAGGATGAGCAGATCGAAGTGATCGTTGCCGACACTGGACCCGGTATTCCTCAAGCAGATCTTGAGCGCGTTAAAGAACGATTTGTGCGTCTGGATGAGGCACGCACGCAGGTTGGGTCTGGCCTGGGACTGGCCTTGGTCGAGGCCGTATCCGAACTGCATTCGGGGACGTTCACCCTGACTCGCGGTGATGATCATACTGGCTTAAAAGCGATCCTGACATTTGCGCCCAAACGCTAGGTGAGAGCTTGCTAAAACCGGTCGCCATTTCAAACCAACCTGCCGCCGCTATCGATGCCGCCGTAGCTGAAGCACCATACCTTTCTGACCTGGCAAACAGCGTCGATGGGTATGATGATCCTGATCGGCTCTTGGGGGCGGCCTTCGCGCTTTGTGAGCGCGTCGCGGCGGGTGAATCTGATCCCGCAACGGCGCTGCGACGGGCCAAGAAACAGGCGCATCTGGCGATTGCCGCGGGCGACCTGAGCGGGCGGTATTCGCTGGCTCAAACCACGCGCCACATTACCGAGTTTGCCGATGCGAGTATGGACGCTGCGTTGAGCGCTGCGCTCGGGTCACGCGACCTGACCTCAAGAGGATTGTTTGCTGTTGCGCTTGGAAAGATGGGGGCGTTCGAGCTCAATTATTCCAGCGATATCGATATAGCGGTGTTCTTTGATCCGGATCTGTTTGATGGCGGCGCGCGAGAACCTGTCGATGCCGCGGTTCGCACGGTTCGCAAAATGATTGGTCTGCTTGATGATCGTACGCCTGACGGATACGTGTTTCGCACCGACCTGCGTTTGCGCCCCGATCCCAGCTCAACCCCGGTCGCCGTTTCAACGCGGCGAGCCGAACTCTATTATGAGAGCGTAGGCCAGAATTGGGAGAGAATGGTCTGGATCAAGGGGCGCACCGCGGCGGGAGACCGGGACGCGGGCGCGGCTTTCCTCACAGCGCTGGACCCTTTTGTCTGGCGACGCCACCTGGACTATTGGGCGATTGCCGATGTTCACGCGATCAAGAACATGATCAATGCCAAGGCAGGCAGCCGCTCGCTTGAGGATGTCGCACCGGATGTGAAACTCGGCCCAGGCGGGATTCGGGAAATCGAGTTTTTTGTTCAGACCCAGCAGATCATCCTCGGAGGCCGCAATCCGTCCTTGCGGGTTCGGGGAACGCTTGATGGCATGCAGGGGCTGGTTGAGCTTGGCGCGGTCGAGGCCAGCGCGGCAGCGGAGCTTTCAACCGCCTACACCGCACTCCGGACCGTGGAGCATCGTATACAGATGCTGGATGATGCCCAAACGCACACAGTGCCGAGCTTCGAGGCGCGGCGTGCGGCAGTCGCCACACTTTGCGGCTACAGCTCCCTGGATGCGTTCGACCGCGACCTTGTAGCGACCCGAAAATGCGTCCACGCGCACTATCGCGCCCTGTTTGCCGAAGAGGCGCAAAAAAGCCAGAGCGCTGTCGACGGCAATCTGGTTTTCACCGGTGTCGACAATGACCCGGAAACCGTCAAAACTCTTACCGAGCTGGGGTTCGCCCAACCAGAAACGGTCATCGAGTCGATCCGGCAATGGCATCGCGGACGCACACCCGCCACCCGCACGACGCGAGGGCGAGAGTTGCTTACGGCGATACTGCCGGACCTGTTGGCGGCAATGGGAAAAACCGGTGAGCCCGATGAAGCGTTTCGCCGGTTCAGTCGTTTCTTTGAAGGCTTGCGATCGGGTGTTCAGGTGCTCTCTATGCTGGTCGCAGAGACGGCTCTGATGGACGACCTCGTCACCACATTGGCCATTGCGCCGCGGATCGCCGACATTCTTGCCCGTCGTCCAGGTTTGCTGGAAGCCTTGTTATTCGTTTCCGACCGCAAGGAAACCCCTGAGATTGATGCTGAGACCGAGTTCGAAACTGGCATGGAGCTCGTTCGACGGTGGCAGGGTGAGCGAGCGTTCCTGATCGGGCATCAGCTTCTGCACGGCCAGATCCAGGCGCGCGACGCGGCCGCGGCCTGGACGGAACTGGCCGACACATGCATCGACTTGATGAGCCGGTTGGCCGAGTTCGAGACGGCTCGCCGCTTTGGTCCAGCACCGGGCACATGGTCCGTGATCGGGCTCGGAAAACTGGGCGGACGCGAAATGACGGCGGGATCCGATCTCGACATCCTGGTGATTTACGATCCCGATGAAACCGATGAGGCGCAGAAATGGTTCACGCGGTTTACCCAGCGCCTGATCACCGCCTTGTCCGCAGAAACTGGCGAAGGGCGTCTGTATGAGGTCGACATGCGGCTGCGCCCGTCCGGGCGCGCGGGTCCGGTAGCTACGTCGATTACTTCGTTCGAGCGGTATCATCTGGACGAAGCCTGGACCTGGGAACATATGGCGTTGACTCGATTGCGACCTCTGTCGGGCGACACTGCTCTGGGAGACCGTATTGCTGCGATCGCGGAGCGAGCCATTCAGACCGGTGATAAGGCAACGCGGACGCAAGACATATTGGATATGCGCGCGCGGCTTCATCGCGATAAACCTTCGGCCGGACAATGGGACCTCAAGATGCGTCCGGGTGGATTGGTTGATCTGGAATTCATTACCCAGCACGCAATTCTGACCGCACAAACGCCGCAGAATCTGATGCCGGAACTCAACCGGGCCCATCATCAGCTGGCAGCGACCGGTGAATGGGATGACCAGACCGACGCGGCGATGTCAGGAGCCTTCACAGTGTTGCAGGCGCTCCAGCAAGTGCAAAGGATCGCGCATGAAGGGGCGGTGTCTGAAGCTGACTTGTCCAGCGGATTGAAAGACCGCCTGTGCCGCGCCATCGGAAGCCCCGATTTTACGGATTTGTCAAATCAGCTGGAAGAAACGTGCGACCGCGTAACTGCACTTTTTCAGGAAAAACTTGGAGCCATCGCGACGGATTAGATCGCTGCCATCGTTTCATTACTGAGTTGAAAAGAAAGGCTCATTGATATGAAGAAACTTACGATTGCAGCGCTCGTCACACTTGGTTTGGGCGGTGTCACCTACACAGCTATCGCACAGCAAGGCGGTCCGGGGCCACACCCGCGCCTGGA
>JANSXJ010000351.1 GCA_024743015.1 Hyphomonas sp.
CTTGCATAGGCGCAGCATCGGAAACGTCGGGCCCTGCCTGCGAGGCCCCTTGGTTGGTCCAGGCAACCGCTGTGAGCGCTCCGACAAGAACGCCGACGCCGAGCAGGAGGATGGAAGTAAACCAATCCATTCTGATCAGAAGCTCAGAATGGTTTCGCCGGACGCAGCGATCCGCGCGCCCATGTCTTCGGGTTTAGCGACCCCGACACCGTCGAGCAGCGCTTCAGCGCCAAAAGGACGATTCGGGAGATATATGGCGCACACTTCGACGCCAACACCGGCTGACATGAGCATCTTCAAGAGGCCCTGAGGGCTTGCGCCTTTCGGCTGCAGTGGGGCAACGGCGCTGGCTGGCGCGTTCTTCAGGGCAAGATCGCCGCCAGCGCTGCACAAAAGAATATGCGGATGTTCACCGGCGTCCATGGCGCTGCGAGTCAGAACGAGGGCCATTAGCTGTGTCTCCGGATCGTCGCTCGTGATGATGGTCAGCATCGCGTTTGTCCTTTCCATTTTGGGTGTTGCCGTCAGGGGCGTGGATGCGCAGGCGGTGAGACCTGCGATGCTGATAGCGGTGAGAATGGAGTTCAGAAATTTCATGAATATACTCATTGGTTGAAGAGAGATGAGAAAGCTCTCATCGTCCGAGCCAGAGCAGGACAAGCGGGACCCAGATTAGAGATGTGGTGATGAGACCTTTGACGCTCTGATAAGCGATCCAGACCCAGAACAACTCCTTCTTACGGGCGCTGAGGGTCTTGAGGGCGTGGCGCGGAGACCAATTAGACATGGCTTGCATGTGACTTTCTCCTAAAGCACCAGCTTGATCAGGCCGCCGACGGTCAGGATGACGGCAACGCCCAGCGCCCACAGGCCGACAAACCAGGCGAGTTCTTTCGGGCCGGTTTTTTTGACGAGGGGGCGGTTTTCTTCGCGCATCAGTGATACCCCGCATCCGGATCGACTTTCCCGCGGAACACCCAATAGGTGAAAGCGGTGTAGCCGATGATGACTGGGAGCAGGATAAGCGCGCCAATCAGCATAAAGAACAGGCTGGAATCGGGCGCAGCCGCCTCCTGTATCGTGATCGCACGCGGCACGATGTAGGGCGAAATGCCGATACCAAGGCCGGCAAAACAAAGCGCGAAAAGACCGATAGAGGTCGGAAATGCGACCTGATCCTTTCTAGTGAACAACCCCCAGGCAAGAAGGCCGGCGAGGATCGCTGTCAGGGTTGGCACGGGCAGTACGAAGAGGAGCTGCGGGAAGGTGAACCAGCGCTCTGCAATCTCTGGCGAAAGAAACGGTGTCCAGAGACTGACCACACCCACAAAGCCGAGTGTCGCAAACGCGGAAATCTTCGCGTGGTGATAGGCGGTTTCCCGTAGCTCGCCTTCGGTCTTCATTATGAGCCAAGTTGTCCCAAGCAGCGCATAACCTGCCACCAGCGCGATGCCGCATGTGATGGTGAACGGGGTGAGCCAGTCCCACCAACCTCCACCATAAGCGCGTCCATCAACATCGATGCCCTGAACGAAAGCGCCAAGCACAATGCCCTGACAGAAAGTTGCAATCAGAGAGCCAAAAAAGAAGGACCGGTCCCAGATTTTCTCATGGGCCTTGTCGCGCCAGCGGTACTCAAAAGCGACACCGCGGAAGACCAGAGCCAGGATCATGATGATGAAAGGCGCATAAAGCGCCGGCATGACGACCGCATAGGCGAGCGGGAACGCGGCCATAAGCCCCCCGCCGCCGAGAACGAGCCATGTCTCATTGCCGTCCCAGACCGGCGCGACAGAGTTCATGGCAACATCTCGGTCGCTATCAGATTTCAGGAAGGGGAAGACAATTCCGATCCCGAGGTCGAAGCCATCCAGCACCACATAGATGAAGATGGCGAGAGCAAGGAGGCCGGCCCAGACGGTTGGTAGATCAAACATTGGGAGCGCCTCCTATTCAGCGGGCAGAACGTCAGGGCGCTGGGCAGCAAGCTGCGTTGTCCCGGCCGTGCGTGTTGGCGTTTCTGGAAGCGGTCTTATTTCTCCTGGCGTCTTGTTCATCATCTTCAGGATGTAGAGCGTGCCTGCGCCGAAGAGGGCGAAGTAGACGACGATGAAGGCGAACAGCGACGCAGCGACTGCGGGCGCTTCGACCGGCGCGATCGAGTCTGACGTCATCAGATGTCCGTAAACCGTATAAGGTTGGCGGCCGACCTCCGTCGTGATCCAGCCGGCAAGCACGGCGACAAAGCCAGATGGCCCCATGAGCATGGCGGCGCGATGAAAGAGTGGCGCATTATAAAGTTTTCTGCGCCAGCGCAGAAACAGGCTGAACAGTCCGATCAGCACCATGAGCATACCGATACCAACCATGATCCGGAAGCTCCAAAAGACGAGAGGGACGGGCGGTTGCAGCTCGTCAGGCACCGTATCGAGGCCCTTCATCGGTGCATCGAGGTCATGCTTGATGATCAACGAAGACAGCTTCGGAATTCCGATCGCATAGTCGAGCTCCTGGTTTTCTTCATCGGGGATACCGAATAGATAAAGCGGCGCGCCTTCCGGATAGCTGTCATAATGGCCTTCCATAGCCATGACTTTGACCGGCTGGTGCTCATACGTATTGATGCCGTGGAAGTCGCCAGCGACGACTTGCAAGGGTGCGACAATCGCAGCCATCCACATTGCCATGGAAAACATCTTGCGCGCTTCTGGGTTCTGACGATTGCGGAGCAGATGCAAAGCGCCGACCGCACCGACCACGAAGGCGGTCGTGAGATAAGCAGCGAGCACCATATGCACGAGGCGATAAGGAAAGGACGGATTGAAGATGATCTCCATCCAGTTTTCCGGCACAAATTGACCCACCTCGTTGATGCCGAAACCGGCAGGGGTTTGCATCCAGCTGTTCACCGAGAGAATCCAGGTCGCAGACAAAAGCGTACCGAACGCAACCATGATGGTGGAAACAAAATGCAGCGTGTTAGAGACCCGCCCAAGACCAAACAGCATCACGCCGAGGAATCCGGCTTCAAGGAAGAAAGCGGTCAGTATTTCATAGGCCATGAGCGGCCCAATTACCGGACCTGCCTTGTCCGAGAAGACGCTCCAGTTCGTCCCGAACTGGTAAGACATGACGATACCGGAAACGACACCCATACCGAAAGCAACCGCGAAAATCTTCCGCCAGTATTTGAACAAACGCAAATAGACCGGATTTTCGGTCTTTAGCCAAAGGCCTTCCAGAACCATGAGATAGGAAGCAAGTCCGATCGAAAAGGCTGGAAAAATAATGTGAAAGCTGACCGTGAACGCGAACTGGATTCGCGCTAGTAGGACAGCGTCGAGAGCTTCAAACATTCTGGGAGTTCCGTTTTTGAGTTTTCTTCATTTTCGGCTTTTTCACTGGCCCACAAACTCGAGCCCAGCATAACGCAGCGAGGGGCAAGGGTCGGTTCCGGGTTCAGTTGTTTTGGGGTTTCGGGCGAACGCGCCTTTCACGCACTCCTCGTCCAGATCCAGCATGGCCTCGTATTGATTGAGGTGAACCTTGCCAGTCAGTTGCTCCAGGAAATGCGTACGCTTGAGACGATCCATGACCGGGCCTTTGACTTCGGACATGTGAAGTGTGACGCCCGCATCCTCGAGGCGGTGATTGATCGCTTCCAGGCTTTCCAGCGCGCTCGCATCGATATGGTTCACCGCCGGGCACATGAGAATGAGGTGCTTCATGTCCGGGCGATTCGAGAGCATGCAATAAACGGTATCTTCCAGGAACCGCGCATTGGCGAAGTAAAGGCTCTCATCGATGCGGACGGTCAGCACGGTATCCGAGATTACAACCGGATGGCGATTTACATTGCGGAAATGGTGTGTGCCAGGAAGCTGTCCGACGAGGGCAAAGTGGGGACGGCTGGTATTATAAAGATGCAGCAGGAGCGACAGGACGACGCCGGTCGTCACGCCAAGTTCCACGCCGAAGAAGAGCGTCACGAAGATCGTGGCCGCCATGGCGGCAAA
>JANSXJ010000211.1 GCA_024743015.1 Hyphomonas sp.
CCAGCTTTATCGGCGTGGCAAAGACCTTCACGCCAATCAAAGACTGGTCACCCGACAAAATGAACAGCTGCACGGTATTCTCGATAATATCGGCGGGTACGACGATCATGGAGGGAACAATTATCCAGAGGCCGGCCGCGCCGAAATAGCGTAGCGCCAGTCCGGCGAAAAACGCACCATAAGCCAGAGGATAGAAGTAATCGAGGCTCAACGTCATCCACCAATGTGCAGACATCTGCTCCGGGGTCATCGCTGCAACGACCGCACGGATCTGATCTGGGTCGCTAATTTCATCAATGATATGAAGGTCATATCGCTGAATCCAGATGCCAAACGCAATCGTCAGACCGACAAAGGCCAAGCCCGACCATACGATCGTTTTTCCGTCAGCGAGGAATGCCCGCATGGTTTGCTCCTACGATTCGCCGTCCAGCGTTTCGGGTTCGACGCCCTGCGCGCGCACCAGGTTCGCCAGAGCCTCGGACACCTTGGCCAGGACCATTTGGTCGGCGCCGCGAGCAATCAACGCAACACCGTGATCATTGACCGTTCTGAACCAGGGATAA
This sequence comes from Hyphomonas sp., assembly GCA_024743015.1. Classification (GTDB taxonomy): domain Bacteria; phylum Pseudomonadota; class Alphaproteobacteria; order Caulobacterales; family Hyphomonadaceae; genus Henriciella. Next base: position 567 of record JANSXJ010000211.1, read on the forward strand.
GAGCCGATACTGACGCCGTCGAACTGGTCGGAAAGGGTCGCTAGCGCTTCGGCCAGATCCCCTTCTCTCAGATCTGCGCCGCGAACGGTGACGCTGTGGACGACCTGGCCCGATTGCAGACGGTGGCCAATGTCTCCCAGCATCCCTTCAACAATTTGGGGAACCCCCGCCAGCGTAAACACATTTCCGGTTTGAAACCCGGGGGCGCCCGAGACCGGATTGTCTATCAAACTCGCCCCATCCGGGACACGCGCCATGCGTCGCCGCGCCGGCGTAAATTCTGTATCCATCTGGGCATAGCGCTCAGCGAGCAGCTTCAGAGCTTCCGGATGCTCGCCAATGGAAACCCCGAACGCCGCCGCAATGGCATCTGCGGTTATGTCATCATGCGTTGGCCCGATCCCACCTGTCGTAAACACGTACGTGTAGGCGGCGCGCAGCGCGTTGACCGCTTCAACAATGCGGGCCTGTTCATCCGGAACGATGCGCACTTCCCTCACCGGAATTCCATATGGCGCAAGGAATTTGGCGATCGTCCGCGTGTTGATATCCCGGGTCCGGCCCGACAAGAGCTCGTCACCGATCAGGCAAATTGCAGCATTTGGCAGATTCGTCATGGCCCGTGCCTAAAGCAAAGCCTCCCTAAATTGCAATCAGAATCAAGCCTCATTGCGGCCTCTCGCGTGCCTGATTGCAGAGTCATCAGGAGTCTGGGATTAGGATAGAACGCCTGGAGGAACCGGAGATGGTCGAGTTCGGAAACACCCCTAACACGCCCACGCAGCTGCCACTTTCGGCATATGCCGTTCCCACGAACACTAAGTTCAAGCGCATCGGTCTGGCGAGCTTCCTATGCGGTATCAGTGCGTGTTTTTCTGTCGCCTTGATCGGCGTCATTCTGCTTTTCCTCGGCGTTCAGATCGCTGGCCTGTTCGGCAGCGAGGCAAGTATCGTTTTTGGTGAGAATGGATTTCGTCAAGGCATTGGGATGGCCGTCCTGATGTCCGCAATGAACTGGTACTTCGGCTACTTCACCATTCCAGCTGCCGCGTTTGTGCTCCTCGTATCGCTGGGGCGATTTCCAAGGCGCGGCATTACCCACGCAGCCCCCTATTATCGATGGGGCGCGATTTGGGGCGCTGTTCTGGTGGGCGGAACGACCGGCATCGCGTCTTACTTCATCCCCAGCGAGGCCAAAGCGGTTACCGCGGTCGGCGCTTTTCTGACCGGGGCCACGATTGGCGCCATTGGCGGTTTGATCTGCGGTGCCATATTTCGAGGAATTGTCCGCCCTGCAGAACAAGTTCGGAAGATACAGGTCGACGTTTTCTGATCCTTGACCCTGCGGTCAAATCCTCCCACCTCAAGCGCCATGAAGAAACCTGAAATAGAGATCTGGACAGACGGCGCGTGCAGCGGAAACCCGGGCCCTGGCGGCTGGGGTGCGTTGCTGATTGCGGGTAAGAAACGCAAGGAAATTCATGGCGGTGAACCCGATACGACAAACAATCGTATGGAGCTGATGGCCGCGATTGAAGCGCTTAACGCGCTCAAAAAGCCGAGCCTCGTGACGCTGCACACAGACAGCACTTACGTCAAAGACGGACTGACCAAGTGGATCCACGGCTGGAAGCGAAATGGCTGGAAAACCGCGGCCAAGAAACCCGTGAAGAACAAGGACCTGTGGCAGGATCTCGAAGCCGCATGTGAGCGACACGAGATCAAATGGGTCTGGGTCAAAGGTCATGCTGGCGATGAGGGGAATGAGACGGCTGATGCCTTGGCGCGCCTCGGCGCTGAAGAGGCACGCGGATAACGCGAATGTGAGGCCGTTTCGATGGCTCGCATGCTACTGAACCTCCCTCACATATAGGAGTTATCCCATGCGTTTGATTCTCGCCGTCACTGCCGCAACGATCCTCTCAGCCTGCGGGGGCGCCAGCGTGCCAGCATCCGAGCGCGCCGCCGTTACCGCTCCGGCCGAAGACGCCCGCGTGCTCGCCGTGATGAGCTTTGCCGAATGGTGCGGCAGCTGCAAAGCGCTCGATCCGAAAATCGAAGCAGTTCAGCAGGCTAATTCCTTTGACGGCGTCGCTTTCGCCAAGATCGATTATACATCGCGCGATGCAGACGCCTTCTACGCGGACGCTGAGACGCTCGGGATTGGCGAGACGATGCGGGCAACCTTTGGCGACAAGATCAAGACGGGTCGGCTCTATCTCATCAATCTGGAGACCGGTGAGGTCATCTCGACCGTTGACAAATCCATGGACGAGACCGCGATTGTCGCTGCGATTACCGACGCAGCCGCCCTGTCCTAGTTTTTTTCCTGTCCGCTGTCAGGAACGCCTCCCTTCAATCGTCTTGTTGACAGATCCGGCAATCACGCAGGATCTTCACAACAGACCTCTGGAGGGAGGATTTCATGCCTAAATTCGTTTTGATGCTGCCGCATGCCCGCGACCGTTATACCAACATTCCCGAAGCTGAATTCATGGACCTGATGACTGACTATATCGGTTGGGTCGAGGAGATGAGCGCCCAGGGAAAGTATCTCAGCGGCGAGAAACTCAATGCCGATGCCGGCAAGATTGTCACCAACAAATCCGGGTCGATCGAGGTCCATGACGGGCCGTTTGCCGAAGTCGCAGAGATCCTCGGCGGTTATATGGTGATCAGCGCTGAAGACTATGATGAGGCGGTCGAGATCGCGCGTGCTCATCCGCACATGAAGCACAACGAGACCATCATCATACGCCAGACTGACCCTGCCGCCGACGAAGAATGACCGATACGGCGCGTATTCATCGATTGCTCGACGAAACGGTGCGCCGAGAGCGAGGCTGGTTGATTTCCAGCCTCGTCGCCCGCCTCGGTCCGGGTCAGCTTGACCTGGCTCAGGACGTTGCGCAGGACGCCATTGTAAAAGCGCTTTCGACCTGGCCCTACAAAGGGGTTCCGGACAACCCGCGCGCCTGGCTACGCCGGGTCGCAGGCAATGCTGCCATCGACCGGCTGCGGCGCTCCGTCAAAGAGCTTGGCCTGGAAGATACGTGGGACATGACAGCGCCGAGCGAGGATGTGATCACGCCATCCCTGAGCGACCCTGAGCTTGATCTCATGGTGCTGTGCTGCGATCCGGCGCTTGCCCTGCACGACCAGCTTAGCCTCGCCCTCAAGACAGTTTGCGGCTTCACCGCCGCGGAAACGAGTGCACTTTTACTTCTCTCAGAAGATGCTCTGTCGCAGCGCCTCGCTCGTTCCAAACGCCACTTGAGAACCCTCTCCGGCGATCTCGCGCGGTTTCCGACCCGGTTTGCCCTGAAGCAGCGCCTGCCCCTGCTCCTACGGATCATCTACCTGATGTTCGCGTGGGGATACCTGCCGCGCCGCGGGAGCGCCCTGATCCGCGAAGACCTCTGCCGCGAGGCCATCCGGTTGTCGGAAGGCCTCATGCTCCACGCGCCCGAGACCGCGCCGGGACACCACGCGCTGCACGCCTTGCTTCTGCTTCAGTTCGCGCGTTCGCCGTCGAGAATCGACGACCAAGGCCGCATCGTTACGCTCGACCAGCAGGATCGCACAAAATGGGATCAAGACATGATCCGGGACGGCGTCACGCACCTACACGCCGCACAATCGAGCCTTGACCTGACACGGTATCATTTTGAAGCCGGGATCGCCGCTCTACATGCCCGTTCGGCAACCTGGGAGGACACAGATTGGAACAGCATCGCGCGCCTGTATGAGCTGCTGAGTGGGCACGCCCCTTCCCTCGCGGTTCTGGTCAACTGGGCCGTCGCCATGATCATGCGCGATGAGGTGGATGAAGCGGAAAAGCTTTTGGACCAGGTCAGCAGCAATAAAGCCGCTCAGACCTTTACCGGCTATCATCTGGCGCGCCACCGCCTCGCAGAAACCAGAGGCAACGCGACGACCGCCAAAGCGGCGCTTGCGCAGGCGCGATCCTGTGTGAACTCAGATGCTGTCGACCAGTTCCTCGCCGAACAGTGGCAACTCTATGAAACCGGGCCTATTCGTTGAATCTGCCATCCTGAATGATGGCGTCATAGTCGGCCTGGATCTGGGCGTATCGCATGTCGATCCCGATTTTCATGCTCTCATGGGTGAAGATGTACAGCCGGTTGGCTTCGACGCATTCTGCGACCCATTCCGCGACTTTGTTCGGATCCAGCCCGCCTTTGATCACGGCATCCATTTCCTGGAATTGAGGATCATGCTTGGCCTCTTCGAGCGTCGGTCCGCCAGACGGCCGGCCAAATCCAGTGGTGTGGATATTGGTTCGCACCCATCCCGGACATAGCACGCTGACCCCGATATTATCAGGCATCAGTTCGGCTTTCAGGCTCTCCGAGTAACCGACGACAGCATATTTTGTGGCGTTGTACGGCCCCATGCCACCCGGCGCGACGTGGCCTGCCATGGAGGCGGTGTTGACGAAATGGCCGCCTTCTCCGTGAGACCGGATCAGAGGTAGAAAAACCTCCACCCCGTGAACAACGCCCATCAGATTGATATCGACGATCCAACGCCAATCCTGCAGCGGGATTTCACCGGGTTGCCCACCCAGGCCGACCCCGGCATTGTTGGCGACAATATGAACCTTGCCGAAATGATCGATTGTCGCCTGAGCGGCTTTCTCAATCTCGCTGGCATCCGCGACATCGCAGACGACGGACGCAACCTGATTGGTCTCCGTTGAGAGTTCGGCGACCGCCCGCTCCAGGCCTTCTGCATTGCGATCGGCCAGCATCACGCTCGCCCCGCGCTGGAGGAATGTTCGGGCCATTGAAAGGCCGAGCCCGCTCGCTCCGCCGGTCACAAAGGCCACGCGTCCCTGAATGTCGCTCATAATCTTTTTCCTTCAAATAGAACGGCCCGCCAGGTGCCCCAGCAGGCCGCTCTCTTTTGTATTGAGATATGCCTTAAGCGTTGACGGTGCCCTTCATGAACCCGGCCAGACGCTGATTGATGATCTGGTCTGCCTCGGCCATGATCCGGTCGATCAGTTCCTTACAGGTCGGGATGTCATTGATCAGGCCAGCCACCATGCCGCAGGACCAGGCCCCTGCATCCATGTCACCTTCCATCATGATGCGCGGGTAAACCCCGGCGACTTCTTCGATGATGTCCTCGAACTTGAGATCTGCGCCGAGCATTTTCTCTTTCTCAAGGAGGCGCTCTACTGCCGCATTGGTGAGCACGCGCTCAGTGTTTCGCAGCGGACGCATGACCAGGCGCGTGTCGAGCTCAGAGGCGGCGACAATCGCTTTTTTCACGTTCTCATGCACGGGTGCTTCTTTTGTCGCGATGAAGCGTGTGCCCATGTTCATGCCTTCCGCGCCCATGGCGAGAGACGCGACCAGCGAACGGCCATCGGCTTGTCCGCCAGACGACACGAATGGAATGTCCAATTCATCCGCAGCACGGGGCAACAGGATCATGTTCGGCACGTCATCCTCGCCCGGGTGACCGCCGCACTCAAAGCCATCGACGGAGACCGCATCACAGCCAATGTCCTGCGCCTTTAGCGAGTGACGCACAGACGTACATTTGTGGATCACCTTGATGCCTGCATCCTTCAAATGGGGCAGGACCTGTGCTGGATTGCGGCCGGCAGTTTCAACCGCCTTCACACCGCCATCGATGATCGCTTTGACGATCGCCGGATAGTCCGGCGGGTTCAGCGTTGGCAGGAACGTGATGTTCACTCCGAACGGCTTGTCGGTCATGTCTTTACATTTTGCGATCTCATTGGCGAGATCCTGTGGTGTCTTCTGGGTCAGGCCAGTGATAATGCCGAGGCCTCCTGCGTTCGAAACGGCGGCTGCCATTTCTGCAAAGCCCACAAAGTGCATGCCACCCTGAATAATCGGGTGCTCAATGCCAAACATCTCGGTAATGGCGGTCTTCATGCGGTGATCCTCCTTGTTCTCA
>JANSXJ010000506.1 GCA_024743015.1 Hyphomonas sp.
AAGCCGGAAGACATGGAGCAATCCATGCTCGATTTTGCCGAGAACGTGCAGGAAAACTCCCGCCTCTCATGCCAGATCAGCGTCAGCGACGACCTCGACGGCATGAAGGTTACAACGCCGGAAAGCCAGCACTAAGCTTTCCCTGCTGACTTAAGCGCCCCTGTCGGTCCGTCGGCGGGGGCGTTTGTGTGTCTGCTGACGTGGCGTGACACCTTGGTGCGGACCCGTTCCCCGCCTATGTCACCGCAAACTGTCCCTCCCAGGAGCCCCTCATGACCCGATACACAGAGCTGCTATCCAGTCTGCAACGTCGTTCTGATCAGAGTATTGACGCGCATATTCCGGAAAGCTGGATGCAGGGGCGAACAACCTATGGCGGCTTGACCGCAGCGCTGTCTTTTCAGGGCGCGCTGGACCTGATCGATGATATTCCGATCCGATCGGCGCAGGTGGCCTTTGTTGGTCCCGTGGGCGGCGATGTTCGTATCAAGCCAACCTTGCTGCGTCGCGGGAAAAACACGGCCTTTGTCAGCGTCGACGTCGTTGCCGAGACGGGTATCGCGGCGCAATCGATCTTTGCTTTTGGGGCCCGACGGGAAAGTGCGCTACATTTCGATGACATGCCGATGCCGGATGCTCCCGCGCCGCAAGAGATCGAATCATTTTTCGACAAAGACCGCCCGCGGCCCGGATTCACCCAGAACTTCGATATGCTCATGGCATCTGGCGGTCGGCCGATTTCAGGATCCTCGGAAAAGTCGATCGGATTGTGGATGCGCCACCTCGATCCAGATGCCCCGCAGGATGCAACGGCAGTCCTGGCGATCGGCGATGCCCCGCCACCAGCGGCCATGTCGATGCTGTCCGTACCCTCGCGGATCAGTTCCATGACCTGGATGGCGGAGTTCATGACGGATTCGATTTCTACCGATCCGGAGGGCTGGTACTATGCGCAGCACACAGCGCAGCTCGCCAAGGATGGCTATTCCAGTCAGTCCATGCGCCTGTGGAATCGCCAGGGCGAACCGATCCTCGTGGGTCGGCAAACGATTGCGGTATTTGGATAAAGTCTGGTCTTAATTGACCAGCGCAGCCTTCAGGTCTTCCAGGTAGGCAACCTGCTCTTCGAGCGCAGGGCTCGCATCCTTGCCTTCTGCGAGTAGCGCACGGTGGGCTTCGTCATACTCTTTCTGGACGCTCTCAACCGAAACGCTGTCGAGATTGACCGCTTCTTCAGCGAGAATGGTCAGGCCGGCCGGGGTGACGTCGGCAAAACCGCCGCGGACGAACAGCCGCATTGTCGTTTCGCCATTATCTTCGACGCGAACCACGCCATTCTTCAACGTCGTCATGAAGGGTGCGTGATTGACCAGCACGCCAAACTCACCGTCAGAGCCGGGCGCGATGACATGGTCCACGGCACCGGAAAACAGTTCCCGAGCGGGAGAAACGAGAGAGAAGTGCAATTTGTCAGCCATGAGACATGCTTTCGTCTGGAGACATCGGCCCGCCGGAGCGGGCCAACTTCATTGAGCTTAGGCGGCGTCGGCCAGCATTTTTTCTGCTTTGGCTTTCGCGTCTTCAATTGAGCCAACCATATAGAAGGCTTGCTCTGGAAGGTGGTCATATTCACCTTCGATGAGGCCTTTGAAGCCAGCAACCGTGTCTTCCAGTTTTACCTGTACACCAGGCGAGCCGGTGAAGACTTCAGCCACGTCAAATGGCTGCGAAAGGAAGCGCTCAACTTTACGCGCACGGGCGACGACGAGTTTGTCTTCTTCAGAAAGCTCATCCATGCCGAGAATGGCGATAATGTCTTGCAATTCCTTATAGCGCTGGAGAATTTCCTGCACGCCGCGAGCAACTTCGTAATGGTCCTGACCAACGATCAGTGGATCGAGGATACGCGACGTAGAGTCGAGTGGATCCACAGCCGGGTAGATGCCTTTTTCCGAAATTGCCCGGTTCAGAACGGTCGTCGCATCCAGGTGAGCAAACGAGGTCGCCGGGGCCGGGTCGGTCAAGTCATCCGCAGGCACGTAAACCGCTTGCACAGAGGTAATAGACCCTTTGGTGGTTGTCGTAATCCGCTCTTGCAGGGCACCCATGTCGGTCGCCAGCGTTGGCTGATAGCCCACAGCCGATGGGATACGGCCGAGAAGAGCAGACACCTCAGAACCCGCCTGGGTGAATCGGAAGATATTGTCGACGAAGAACAGAACGTCCTTGCCTTCAACGTCGCGGAAATATTCAGCCTGT
>JANSXJ010000378.1 GCA_024743015.1 Hyphomonas sp.
GCTTCAACGTGGGGCATGGAAACAACATTCCTCGCTCGTGCGCAGGCTAGAAATCCATGCCCTGCAACGGTTGCAGTATCTCTAACACGGGGAACATCTTTCTACGACTTCTGTAGCGCCCGGAGTTTTCACACAGCCTCTCCGCAATGCCGCCACGATCAGCCGTGCATCGAGGGCTGGATTGGAACCCAAACCTCCCATGTTCTGCGCCGCGTCGAAGGTCAGCTTTTCAGGCATCCTGTTTCGCCCGAAGGCGCGATCGCAGTCGTCTCTTTGTAGGTTTCGACCGCGAATAGGGTCGTGTAGCGCAACACATCTGGGTCGTTATCAAACAGCCGGTCGCAAAGCGCCTGATATTCCTCCATGTCGCTAAAGTGACCGATCAGCACGGCATCAAGATAGCCGGTCACGCCATAGGCTTGCGTGATCGCGGCCTCGTCTGAAATCCGCGCTGCAAAGCCGGTGCGCAGATCTTTGGTGTGGTTGCGGGTCGTGGCTGTAATAATAGCACGAATACTGCGGCCCAGCTTCGGGGGGTCTGCCAGATAGACGCAACTCGTCAGGACACCCGTGCGCCGCAGCTCCGCCACCCGGCGCAAGCAGGTCGAAGACGTCGACCCGACCGCCTCGGCCAGTTCCGCCTTGGTCATCGAGCCGTCCCTTTGAAGCGCAGCGACGATGCGAAGATCGAGATCGTCCACAGTCAGGCCTTCACTGGTCCATTTCGCCAAATAATGGGCTAATTGGACCACATTTTCCAGCACTTTGGCCGTATCAAGAACAAAATCAGAAAGATATGCGCTCATGAAAACTGCAACCCTTGGCCTGATCTGAGCCTTCACCTTCGTCATCCTGGAAGCGGCGCAGGCCGTTTTCTTCGGTGGTGTTTTCCAAGACTATGATTCGTTCTTGATCGGAGCTTTCGTCTTTGGTTTGACGGCCATTGGAACGCTGCTCTGGGTGCGTGTTCGGACGCCTGATCAACTGATCATTGCGTGGCGAAACCCAGCCAACCTGTTTGGTCTAGATCTCTCGACGGCCTTTGTATGGATCGCTTATTTCTTCGCGCTGCAAATGATCGAACCGGCTGTCGTCTTCACGATCTTCTCTGGTCTGATCCCGGTCGCTGTTCTGGTCGCACACGCGTTCGGTGTGCCTGAAGCATCGCCTTTGTGGAACCGTGTCGAAGGTGTGGGGCTGGTCGTAATCGTGATCGGCTTGGGTTATCTCGCAGCAGTCACTTTACTTGGTCGATCCGGCTTCGTGCGGGGTGACTGGACGGTCGCCATCGTCGGTCTGCTGCTGTCGTCCGCGTCAGCGGTGAGCCTTGCCGCCATGATGATTTACAGTCAACGGCTCGACCGCCTTTGTGTCGCGCCGGTCGCGCAATACGGGTTGCGCTTCCCGCTCTACGTCCTCGTCGCCATTATGGCAGTGTTGCTCGACCTTGATGGAAAGGGCCCGGTCGATCCGAGTGGTCTTCTGGTCGTAGTGGTGATTGGCTTTGCGATAATGGCCTTCCCTGTCTTCGCAATGCAGAAAGCAATCTCGCTGATGTCCACCCTGAGCCTAGCCGCAATCACTGCGCTTGGGCCGCTGTTTGTCTTTGCGTTTCAGATCTTCGAAGGTCGTGTAACCTACGCGCCCGCGACAATGACTGGTCTCATGATCTACTTCAGTGGCTCAATCTTGGCGGCCTATGGAGGAGCCAAACGCTCAAACAGAAAGACTGTGCCGACCTGATGTAAATGCGGCTCTTGATCAAGAGCAATTTTATCCACGTCGCCGTCATTTAGTTATGTCCGGAATGCCGCCACAAGCAGTTTTCTCGCCAGCCGATTGCCCGATGCATGCCAAGCTGCCTATGGCGGTGTCGAACGCCTCAAATCTCTACAAACAATCACATCAGTCACAAATCGTCATCAAACTGTTGCATGCTCGTTCTACGTTGATAGCCCGCAGGTAGTGCCCAACCACGCGAGGCACGACACATTTGAGGTGGGTCAAATCAATGAAGAACATACGTTATTCGACGAAGTGCGCTCTGGTAACGGCAGTATCCATGATCGCATCACCCTCTTACGCCAAGACGGAAGTCCCTTTCTGGTACGCCTTGACGGGATATCTTGGTGAGCAAGTAGAGATCGTTTGTGATCGCTTCAATGAAGCGCAAGAGGACTACGAGGTCGTGTGCACTGGACGTGGTGGCTATGCTGAAGCCATGCAATCCGCAATTGCCGCCTATCGCGCTGGAGAGCAGCCGGCCATCGTTCAGGTGACCGCCAACGACACACTGACACTGATGCTGTCGGACGCCTTTTATCCAGCCCATCAATTGCTGGCCGATCATGGCTATGACGTTGAGGCCATGGGTTTCTTCGACGCGGTGGTCGAGAACTTTGCATCAAGCCAAGGCGATCTTTACGGCATGCCGTTCAATATCTCGACGCCGGTGATGTATTACAACACCGCGATGTTCCGCGATGCGGGGATAGAGACGCCACCCGAAACCTGGCAGCAATTCGAGGACGCCATGCGCGCGCTCCAGGCGAGCGGGGTCGAATGCCCCTATGCGGAGTCGCCACATGCCTGGGTGCATCTGACCCAATTGCACGCAATGCACAACGCTCCGGTCGCCACCAACAATAACGGCTTTGACGGCCTCGATACCCGCTATGCGTTGGAGACGCTGCAGAGCAAACATCTGTCGCTGCTCAAGAGAATGTACGATGAGGGGTTGATGCACATTTACGGGCCGCTTATGGGCCAGTCGGCCGGTATCAGCGCGCGCGAGGCCTTTGCGTCGGGGCGATGTGCGGTCAACACGTCATCCATTGCTGGCCATGCGACCGTAACCAGCCTTGCGGACGACGATCTGGAATGGGCGGTTGCCTTCATGCCGGTCCACGATGACTATGAGCGGCATAACAGCTATGTCGGTGGTGGCGCGCTGTGGGCGTTCAACGGTCACTCTGAAGACGTCTATGCGGGCGCGGCTGCTTTTCTCGACTTCCTTGCTTCGACGGAGAGCCAGCGCCACTGGGCAACCGTGACCGGCTACATGCCGCTGACAAGCGGTGCTTATGAAGCACTGGTGGACGAGAACTTCTATGCGCAGCCCAACTATGCCGGCCGCGAGGTGGCCATCGAAAGCATAAACTTCGGCGATGGTCCGACACCGCTGTCGCGCGGAATCCGGGTTGGCAACATGTCGCAAATGCAGGCCATCTGGAAAGAGGAGATGGACCGCATCCTTGTCGACGAACAAGATGTCGAGGCAGGCGTTTTGTCCATGATCCGGCGTGGCAACCTGCTGCTCGAACAATTTGAACAACTGCATTCGGGCGCGGAGCTTCCCTGACAATGCCACGCAAACCGTTGGCGACGAACCCGGCCAGGCAGAAGGCCGGGTTTTCCGGCCGCGGCCGCACGGCGCTGTTGTTCGCCCTGCCGCAACTCGCGATCCTGTTCATCTTCTTTTATTGGCCGGCTGGCGAAGCGCTTTGGTGGAGCGTAAGTTTGCAATCGCCGTTTGGCGGCGAGGCTCGCTTCGTCGGGCTTCAGGTCTTCGAGCAGGTGCTCAGCGATCCCGAATACCATCGTTCGCTCCGCATTACGTTTACATTCGTCTTCTTCACCACGGCAATCGCTCTGGCGCTGGGTTTGTTGTTTGCCACTGCGGCC
>JANSXJ010000122.1 GCA_024743015.1 Hyphomonas sp.
CTCGATATGTCGCCGGGCAACCTCTATTACCATTTCAAAGGCAAGGAACCGATCATCGAGGCCCTGTTCGATCGCTTTGAGGAAGAGATGCAAATCATCCTCGGCGGGACGCATGGTGCCGTCACCTCGATCGAGGATAATTGGGTTTTCGTCTATATCGTCCTGGAAGAGATTTATGACTTCCGGTTTTTTTACCGCAATGTCGGCGACATGATGGAGCGCTATCCCGGGCTGGCATCGCGGTTTCGCAAGATCCTCGCTATGAAGCGGCAGGCCATCGAGAATGTGCTCGCTCAGCTCGAAAAGCGGGATATCATCGAAATTGATCGCCGCCTGCGCGAGCCGCTCAAACAGCAAATGCTATCGACCTTGACCTTCTGGTTGAGCAGCGAATTGATCGAGGGTGGTGATAGCGGTGGTCCGGCCTTGATCCATAACACGGTGCTGCAATTCATGCTGCTTGTCGTCCCGTTCATGGGCGAGGCCAGCGCGGACGCTCTGGATGGCATGCTTGAACGGCATCGTGAGCTCACGCGCCGGTCGTAGCCTATTCAGGCAAATCACTGACCGGCAAGTGCGTTTCTTTGCGTGTCGCAAAGCGGTCTTCAAATGCGACGATCAGACAGGCACCGATAATGATCACGGCGCCGACCCAGGTCTGCCATCCCGGATACTCTGCAAAGAAAACCGACCCGAACAGGCCGCTCCAGATCAGGGCTGAATACTCGAGCGGTGCGAGACGCTGGGCAGGCGCGCGTGCGTATGCGAGCGTCATCAAATACCAGGTGGCGTAACCGAACACCCCGAACATCAGGAACCAGGGGATGTCGTTCCAGTCTGGAAATCCAAAGAGACCGAACGTCACCGGTAGCAAGGCAATGGCGGGTACCACATTGGTAAACATGGCGATGGTCGTGGCGTCTTCTTGCGTCGCCCGCATGCGCAAGAGTACAAGCCCGAGGGCATAGAGGAAGGCAGCCAGGAAGCAGCTCGCGACACCCAGCTCCCACAGCTCGCTCACATTACCGGTCTGCGGTCGTCCCATCACCGCGAGCGCGGCACCGCCGAACCCAATCAGCGTCGCAACCAGCGCTGTCAGGGTGATCCGTTCGCCCAAAAGAACGCGGGCCACAAACGGCACCATGAGCGCGGCCGTGAATCCAATGATCGTGGCGACCGCTAGCGGCAGGTGCATTAATGCAAAGAAGAAAGTGACGGCGCAGCTCAATTGGACCAGTCCGCGCATCGTGTGGAAGCGGATGGAACCGAAATCGGGCATTGGACGCTTTTGGGCTCGGAACACACTCAATGCGATGAGCCCCCCGAACAGGAATCGCCACGCGAGAAGATGGTGCAAGCCTGCCTCCGGAGCGATGGCTTTCACCAATGCGTCAATGCCAGACCCCATGGCGATCGCGATGATGGCAATCAGGATGGGAGCAGATAGTAAACGCGTGATCATGGCAGCGCTTTAGGGGCTTGCGGCATGGATTGCCAGCCCCGGTGGCGAACGCGTTTTCGGAAGGGCAACTCTACCGGTATTTGAAAAGCGTCAGAGGCGCGCGAGTGGGGTGACCGTTTCGCGCGTGCGGGCATTGGCCACTTTGCGCTCCATCTCAAACGTTCCCGTGATCTCGTTGGGCCAGTCGAAGTACCACTTGCCGAGGATTTTCTGCCCTTGGTCGCAGACCGTTCCCTCGCAATAAACCGGTTCCTGATCGATGCCGCGATAGGTTTTCAGGAAGACGATTTCCTCGCCGTCCACATGACCTCTCAGCTTCGCATCAAGCTCGTCCTTGTCCTGATTGATGAACGTATTGGGTTCCAGCGATGAGCCCGTGACGCGCCCATCCTTCAATGTAAGCCAGATCGAGAAGGTCACACCCTCATGACCGGTTTCATCATAGTAGAAACAACCAGACCAGACGCCATTCAATTGGCGAGAATTGCACTCTATCCCCATTTCCCGAATATGTCAGAAAATACGTAGAAACCGCAAGTAAAAAAATGAACTTTTTGAGCGCAAAAATATTTCGGCAGGAAAATATAACTATTATCAGAGTTTAATGAGTAATCAGATGATAACTAACTAGACATCTACCTCGGCTTCCAGGGCATTATCCTGAATAAATTGTCGACGCGGCTCGACCACATCCCCCATCAGACGGGAGAACATATCACCGGCTTCCAGCGCATCATCGACCTGAACTTGTAGCAACGTTCGTGCATTCGCATCCAGTGTGGTTTCCCAAAGCTGGTCTGCGTTCATTTCGCCGAGGCCCTTATAGCGCTGGATCTTCAGGCCTTTCCGACCGGCTGCGAGTACGGCATCCAGCAAGCAAATTGGCCCGGTGATCGAAATCTCTCCCGCTTTCTCGTTCCGCAAGATCGAGGTTTCGACATAGATCGGGCGGATCGACTGCGCGAGCCCGTTCAGGCGCGTTGCGTCAGCACTGGCCAGCAATTGAGCGTCCAGAACCGCCTTTTCCTCCACGCCGCGCACTTCGCGCGACAGAATCAGATTTCCGTTCTCGAACCGACCGTGCCACGTGTCTTCGCCTTCCTCGGCGATGATATTGAGCCGGTCGGCTGCCCGTTTCGCCTCTTCGTCAGAAGCGCCCGGAGCGAGCGCGCCTGCTATGGCCGCTTGTTCTACGATGTCGCCGGGTGCGCGCAGCGACAGACGCCAGAGGGCCTGTTTGAACTGGCTGGCCGCACGGACGCGTTCGCGCAGGTCTTCACCGGCAATCTGGGTGTTGTCCGCCAGAATGAGGACTTCGCCATCAGTTCCGGCCTCGATCAGGTAAGTGTTGAGCTCGTCATCGTCTTTCAGATACCGTTCGGACTTTCCGCGCATTACTTTGTAGAGCGGCGGCTGAGCGATATAGAGATAGCCCTTCTCAATCACTTCCGGCATCTGGCGATAGAAGAAGGTGAGTAAGAGCGTTCGGATGTGGGCACCGTCGACGTCCGCATCGGTCATGATCACGATCTTATGGTAACGCAATTTGTCGATATCGAACTCATCTCGGCCAATGCCAGCGCCGAGCGCCATGATCAGGGTGCCGACCTGGTCTGAAGACAGCATCTTGTCGAACCGCGCCCGCTCGACATTCAGGATCTTCCCACGCAGCGGCAGGATGGCCTGATTGGCACGGTCCCGGCCTTGTTTGGCCGAACCACCCGCTGAATCTCCCTCCACGATGAAGATTTCAGACTTGGAAGGGTCTTTTTCCTGACAGTCGGCGAGTTTGCCGGGCAAGGAGGTAATATCGAGTGCCGTCTTGCGCCGGGTCAATTCGCGCGCTTTTCTGGCGGCTTCCCGTGCGGCGGCAGCCTCGACGATTTTTGTCATCACCTGCAGGGCTTCTTTCGGGTGCTCTTCAAACCACTCAGCCAGCTTTTCATGCATCAAGCTCTCGACGACAGGCCGGACTTCAGACGAGACCAGTTTGTCTTTAGTCTGTGAGCTGAATTTCGGATCCGGGACTTTCACGGACAGGACGCAGGTCAGGCCTTCGCGGGCGTCGTCGCCTGAAATGTCGACTTTTTCTTTTTTCGCAATCCCGGTTTCAGTTGCGTATTTGTTGATGATCCGTGTCAGCGCCCCGCGAAAGCCTGCAAGGTGCGTCCCGCCATCGCGCTGCGGAATATTATTGGTGAAGCACAGTACGTTCTCATGATACGCGTCGGTCCATTCAAGCGCCGCTTCGACTGTGATCCCTTCTTTTTCGCCGGTGACAAAAATTGTCTCGGGAATGATCGCATTCTTGGTTTCGTTCAGGTGCTGCACAAAGGCGGCCACGCCGCCTTCGTATTCGAGCACGGATTCATAAGGCTCCGCTTCGCGCAGGTCCCGGAAGACGATCCGAACACCGGAATTCAGGAAGGCAAGCTCGCGCAGACGATGTTCCAGTGTCTTGCGATTATAAACGGTCATGGTGAACGTCTCTGAACTCGCCAGGAATCGCACTGCGGTGCCGGTATAGGGGGCGCCGTCTGCTTTGAGTGGGCTGGTGCCAACGACTTTCAGAGGCGCTTCTGTGCGGCCGCCATCGACAAAACGGACATGATGCTCGGACCCATCCCGGTGGATTGTCAGATCCAGCCAGACAGACAGCGCGTTCACCACTGACACGCCCACGCCATGCAGGCCGCCGGAGACTTTGTAGGAGTTGGAGTCGAACTTCCCGCCAGCGTGCAACTCGGTCATGATGACCTCGGCCGCGGATCGACCTTCCGTCGCGTGCTCGCCGACCGGAATCCCGCGGCCATTGTCGGTGATTTCAGCAGACCCATCCGGGTGCAGCGTCACCGTCACTTCGTCCGCATGACCGGCCAGGGCTTCGTCAATGGCATTATCGACGACTTCGTAAATCATGTGGTGCAGGCCCGACCCGTCATCGGTATCGCCGATATACATGCCGGGGCGTTTGCGAACCGCTTCCAGGCCCTTCAGGACCTTGATCGAGTCGGCGCCATATTCTGCGTTATTTTCTGCCGCGTCTGTCATGGAGTCTTGCCCCTGCAAGTGATTCGTCAAATTCCCTGTTTTTATAGGGGAATTCGATCCAAAAGGGAAATGCTGTGCTGGTATTTCTTTGGGTAAAAAGTACAAATAATACAGGGGTTTGATGGGAAATTTCGGGTAGCGCCATTCCGCACTGGTATTGCCCCTGCGAAAAGTCTCTAAAAAGGTCATGATTTCGGGGTCGAGGAGACAAAAATGAAGTGGATTCTGCGCCTGCTCGGGCTCATCCTTTTTCTGGCGTTTTCGGCCTATTTGGGCGCGGATCTGATGCTGAAACCGCTGAATGATGAGGCGCGTGAATCTGCGCCTGGCGCGTTCGCAGATCTCGCAGACGGCACGCTGCATTATCGCCTCGAAGGACCGGAAGAGGCACCCTTGGTCGTGCTGGTGCACGGGTTTTCAACACCGAATTTCATCTATGAGCAAAACGTGGAAGCATTGAACGCTGCGGGCTTCCGCACGCTGCGCTTCGACCATTTCGGACGCGGTTGGTCAGATCGACCGTCGGGCAAATATGACGTCGACTTTTATGACCGTGCGCTGATTGAGCTGCTGGATCATATCGGCGTCGACGAACCGTTCGGCCTGGCAGGGCTGTCCATGGGAGGGCCAATTGTGGCGGAGTTCGCGGCGCGCCACCCGGAACGCGTTAACAGACTCGTTCTGCTGGTCCCGGCCGGACTTGACCTCGCAAGCAGTGATAGCGGCGCTGCAAAGCTCGTCCAAATGCCGATCATCGGCGACTTCGTCTGGCGGATGGTCGGAAAGAGCATCCTCCTGGGTGACCCACAATACGATGAGAGCGCGCGTGCGCCGGAAGACCGCCTGCGGGGCGATGTCACCGAACAATTCCAGTATCGCGGCTACCTTCAGGCCTTGCTCTCCACTCTGCGGCACATGCCAATGGCAGGGCGCGAAGAGACATTTACCCGCGTCGCCGAGACCGGCATCCCTGTGCTCGCCATCTATGGCGCCAAGGATGAGACCGTACTGATTTCCAGCGCAGAGCGATTGCAGGCCCTGATTCCGGCGGCGGATATCCGCGTGCTGGAGGAGGGTGAGCACGGGCTCAACTATCAGCACCACAAGATCGTGAATCCCTGGCTCGTCGAGTTTTTCAGTTCGAGTGATGATCAGTGATCAGGGAAGAGTGATCGGACGATCAGGCTGAATCTGAGGTGATCTCGACGCGTTGCGCCCGATCGCCAAATGCTTCGAACAGGAATTCCTCCGTCCCGGTGAGCCAGGCCTGCCCGCCAAGCGAAATCAACTCGTCGAACAAGGCTGCGCGGCGATCTCTGTCCAGGTGAGCGGCGGCTTCATCCAGCAGAATGAGCGGGCTCGGGCCGTCGCCATCATCACTGAGTGCTCGGGCGCTGGCGAGGATCAGACCGATCAGCAAGGCTTTCTGCTGGCCAGTCGAAGCGTTTGCTGCGGGCGCATTGGTCGGGCGATGGATCACCGAGAGGTCCGTTCTGTGCGGCCCGGATAGGGTGCGTCCTGCGCCTTGATCTCGGTATCGGCCTTTGGCCAGCGCCTCCGCGATCAGGTCCATGATATCGAACAGGCTCGCGCCTTCGGCGGCGGCGCGTTCGGCCTCGCCATCGAGAGTCAGGTCTCCCTTTGGGAAATAGCCCTCAGGCCGCGCATCGATCGCTGCCTGAAGCGATTTCAGAACCATTGCGCGATTGGTCGCGATGATTGCGCCAGCTTCAGCCATCCTGCGCTCGATCGCATCCGCCCAGGCTGGATCCACGCGGCCGCGCTCCAGAAGGGCGTTGCGTTCGCGCATGGCTTTTTCATAGCGCCCGGACACGCTGCCATGGCCGGGAATATGCGCCATGACCTGGCGGTCAAAAAAACGTCGACGCTCGCTTGCGCTACCTCGGAACACGCCGTCCATGTTCGGCGTCAGCCAGACAATACGAACGAGCTCGGCAAGATCGGTCGCGGTGGCCGGGGCCCCATCGAGCCGGATCGCCCGCTTGTTTCCCGTCTCGCCCTGTTCCAGCCCAACGCCAATCTTGCGGTCATCGTCGAGGGTCGCGGAAACGGTCCAGCCCCGGTTGACCTCGTGCTGTGCCATGTCCGGCAGGGCCGCAGCGCGCAGGCCGCGCCCCGGGCCAAGCTGACTGATGGCTTCTAGAATATTTGTTTTTCCCGCGCCATTCGAGCCCCACAAACAGACCGGCCGTGCATCGAGCTTCAAGTCGAGCATCGCATGATTGCGGAAATGGGTCAGGCGAAGGCGGGTAAGGGCGGTCACTAGACCCGCAGCGGCATCAACACGTATTGCGCGCTCGTGTCGCCCGGGTCGAGGACCAAAGCGGGGCTGGCCGGATCATTGAACAGGAAGCGGGCGTCTTCCGCTTCAATCTGTGCAGCGACGTCGAGCAGGTATTTTGCGTTGAAACCGATATCCATGCTGTCAGCCTGGTAATCGCACTCGATCTCTTCATGGCCCTGGCCGGTCTCGGCGCTGTTGACCGCCAGGGTCAGCTTGCCTTCCGAAATGGACAGTTTCACGGAGCGAGAGCGTTCCGCCGATACGGTCGCAACCCGGTCAACCGCGGCTTCGAATAGCTTGTTGTCGATGATCATCGCCTTTTCATTCCCTTTCGGGATGACGCGCGCATAGTCCGGGAAGGATCCGTCAATTAGCTTCGATGTCAGCTGCGCGCGACCGGCTTTGAACACAACTTTGGTGTCGGAGACAGAGACCGAAACGTCACCATCTTCATTGTCGATCAGGCGGCGGGCTTCGCCAACTGCCTTGCGCGGAACGATGACCCCTTCGAGCGTCTCGGCCCCTTTGGGAGCATCGACTTCCGACAGTGCCAGGCGGTGACCGTCAGTGGCGACGGTTCGCAATTTCTTGCCGCCATCAGTGTCTGCGGTGTGGAGATAGACCCCGTTCAGATAGTAGCGGGTTTCTTCCGTCGAGATAGCGAAACGGGTCTTGTCGATCAAACGGCGAAGGTCGGCGGCTTCGAGGGTAAATTCGGTTGCGTCTTCATCCGGCACCATCGTCTGGAAATCGCCCGCAGGCAGTGTGGGGAGTTTGAACTCGGACCGACCGGAGCTGATCACCAGCTGGCGGGAGTCGCCGTCATATTCCAACGCGACATCGGCGCCGGTCGGCAGCTTGCGCACGACATCAAACAGTGTGCCTGCCGGAGCCGTCACGGCGCCTTCCGCGGAAATCTTCGCGTCCGCCTGGTCAACCGCTTCAATATCAAGATCAGTCGCCGTGAAGCAGACGTCCTTTCCCTTGGCTTCGATCAGGATGTTCGAAAGGATCGGGATCGTGTTCCGGCGCTCCACGACATTCTGGACATGTCCCAGCGCATTCAAGAGCGCGCCACGTTCGATCGTCAATTTCATCTCATCATCCCTTTGCCGGTTATCCGGTCTTGCCCGCTTCCGATTTCACTTTCGTAGACGAATCAGCCCGCTCCAGAATGGGAGCGGGCCGCTAAAATCACGAATTCACAGTGAAATGCAAGCCTTTGCGAAGCCTCGCCTGTGGATCGGACCTATTCGTGTCCAGCGAGACGATCGAAGACGGCGTTTTTCACCCGTTCGATTTCGTCGTTCATATCGCGATCGCCTTTGTCGAGCGCCTTCTTGATCTTGCGATAAGCATGCAGAACCGTGGTGTGGTCCTTCTTCTTATAAGCCGTGGCGATCTGCGGGAACGACTTGTCCGTCATCACGCGTGAAAGGTACATTGCAACCTGACGCGGGTGGCAAATCGTGCGGACTTTGCTGGAGCTTTCAATGTCCGTCTTGGAAATCCTGTAGACGTCCATGCAAGTGCGCTTGATCTCGTCCAGGCTTGGCGTTCGTGGTTCACCTGCGATGCGTCGAATAACCGTCTCGAGCATTTCCGGTGTCGGCGCGAGTTCGCCATAGCCGGTTTCAAGCTGCAGGCTCCACAGCACACCGCAAAGCTCGCGACCCGCGCCGCGAACCGTGGCGACAATCCGATCGACCATTGCCTCTGTGAGCGCGAAGTTCGGCGTATCTTTCGCGATCAGTTCGACATGGCGTCGGACGATTGCCTTGCGCATCTCGTCATCCGGCATGGCGACTTCGACAGACGCCGCACCCTTGATCTCACCGGCGAGTTCCCTGGACAGTCCAACCATGTCGCCCGGTGCCGCATCTGCGGTGATGATTACATGTCCGCCCATGGAAGTGACTGACCGCAAGGCACCAAAGAAGGCCTTATCGGTCTTCGCTTTACCGGCAATCCAGTGCAGATCGTCAATCATCAACAGGTCGTTTTGCTTGACATAGGCCTGTAGCGCGGACGTATCGCCCGCCCGGGAATCGGTCACGAACCGGGTCATGAACTCTTCTGCAGAGATATAAGCGAGGCGGCGTCCATCGCTGTTGCGGGCCGTCTCAGCCTCTACCGCTTTCAGAATGTGCGTCTTACCGGTGCCTGGCTCGCCATAAATGACGATCACGCCAGCGGGAATGGGCGCACCTTTGGCCAGGCGTTTGCCGAGCCCAACAGCCCGCGCATTTGATGGGCCGGTGACCAGCGTCGAAAATGTCATCGCATGGCCGACCGCTGCGGTGCTATCATCTTCGTCGGTGAGGGCGTCCAGCGCCTCGTCCAGCGTACGGTCGTTCAGCCAGGGGTCGCCCACGACATCGCGAACATCGCCGGGAATTCGGCTCCAGAGCTCAAACTTGATCCGTCTGTTCTTCGGGTCGATCTTCTGCCATGCCTGTTGCAGAGGGCGTTCAAAACTTGTCACCACCCGGTCCAGCGTCAGCTGGTCGGGGGCGGCGATGACGATCGCATTATTCACCTCAGCGACAAACCGAAGGTCTGTCAGCCATTGGTGTGAATTGTCAGGTGTGGATTGTGCTTGCATCGCCTCAAGCGATTTTGACCAGAGTGCCTTGGCGCCCAGTTGATCGTCTCTAACGTTCACCCCAGTTGCGGGCTTCTGCTCCCCAACCCCATGCGTCAGCCCCATAAGATGTTCCTTTCTTATCATTCTTTTGCTCATCTTGGCGACCGATCGGAAATGACACACGACCCCCGTTCAAACCCCTTGAGGTTCGCCACAAAATACGCTGTGTACAGAGGACATTCCGTCGATGGACTTAGTAAATCAGGAACGGATTTTCCTTGCAACTGAAGAAACCGCACGGACCTGCGAAGAGTCCCGCTTGACTCCGCTAAAGCCCTTGAAGAATCACA
>JANSXJ010000406.1 GCA_024743015.1 Hyphomonas sp.
CGTGACCTTGCCGTCCTGGTGGCCGCACTGCTTTTCGTCCGACACCTGGTTTTCGATCTGCAGCGCGCAGGCGCCCGCCTCGATCATCTTCTTGGCCAGAAGATACGTCGCCTCCTCATTGCCGAAGCCGGCATCGATGTCGGCGATGATCGGCACGATGTGGGTCTCGTACCCGTCGATCTTCTTCTGGATGGCGGCGGCGGTGACCTCGTCGCCGGCATCGCGCGCCTTGTCCAGTTCGCGGAAGAGGCCCCCCAGTTCGCGCGCATCGGCCTGGCGCAGGAAGGTGTAGAGCTCCTCGATCAGCGCCGGCACGGAGGTCTTTTCGTGCATGGACTGGTCGGGCAGCGGGCCGAAATCGGAGCGCAGCGCGGCGACCATCCAGCCCGAAAGATAGAGATAGCGGCGCTTGGTCGAGCCGAAATGCTTCTTGATGGATATCATCTTCTGCTGGCCGATAAAGCCGTGCCAGCAGCCCAGCGATTGCGTGTAGTTGGCCGGGTCCGTATCATAGGCGGCCATGTCCTCGCGCATGATCTTCGCCGTGTATTTGGCGATGTCGAGGCCGGTCTTGAACCGGTTCTGCAGCCGCATGCGGGCCACATATTCGGCGTTGATGCCGTCCCACGGCGCCCCTTGCGCGGAGATCAGGTCGGACGCGGTCTGGATTTCACTCTGGTAGCTCATGGTCGGCTCCTTGGCTCGCCGCCCCGCACCGGCGGGGCATATGACAATCTTGTCAAACCGTGTCACAGACTGTGGCCATCCGGCCCTTGTCGGCAGTGCAGCATGGCCGTGACGCGGCTTTCGCGCACAGAATTAGCGAAACCGGCGCACCAAAGCACGCAAATGCTGCATCTGCGTTGTCAAAATCGTGTAAATCTGGCGGGGGATTGGGCGGGGATGTGTGGAGTTGTCAAGATTGTGACAAAGTTGAGCAGCTTGAGCAGAGTCCAAGGCGGCTGGAATTTCGACGTTTCAATGACTGCTGTCATCAGACATAAGTACAGACGAAAACAAACAACTCATCCGGAAATGTCGATGATAGATTTTCCAAAAGCCAATCGGATATCGTCAGAAATCGCAAGCGTGGAGAACAAGATCGATCACGATCTTGCGCGCGCTTTTGGTAACCAATCTGAGTCCAAAACCGATGGGTGGAACCTGTTGCAACAGGTGTTCAATTTCCATTTAGTCCCTTCTAATGCCGTTGAACCGTTCCACGCTAACGTCGTGGCAGAAGGCAAAAGGAGCATGATACCGACCGACTTGCTGGACGAGCAACTGGATGCGCTTGCGGAGACTTTGGCAGAAGTCAGCGATCCTGAATACGTGGCCCGAGTTTGTGATGTTCTCTGGTTGAGGCGCAAAAAACCTGACGCGGCTCGTATGGCTGTTGATGCCTATGTTGCATCGGGCAAACGTACAGAGCACCCGGAGAACTGGGTAACCGCGATGGAACGTTACGAGCGGGCTGTTCGGCTGGCTCGTCAGATTGAGCCAAATGGCAACTTACCCAAAGACGTGCTCGCCCATCTCGAAAGCCGAGTCATTCATTACGATGGCAACGACAAGCTCTTTTTCTCATTCAAAGCGCTGTCTCTGCTAGCCGAGTTCCGCTTCGGAAATCACGTCGATTTGGCCGCAATCGCAGGCCGTGTCGCAGAACGGTCGCGTAAAGATGGAGACTTCCGACGAGCACGCAGCTACTTCGACGTACAGGCGAAGCACTTGAAGTTGGCCAAAATGCCCGACACCGCTGAAGCCGTGCGAATAGAAGCTGCTCGAACGCTCGTGGAAGAGGCGGAAAGCCGAGAGGCCAAGGGCGATTTTCTTGCAGCGCATGCGTTTTGGGGAGACGCAGTAGCCGCGTTCCGCGCTCGACCTGCGCTTCGCGGTGAAATCGAAGAACTCAAGCACCGCTACTCAAACGCCGGCGAAAAACTTCGCGGTGAAATGAAGGAGATAAGCAGTGGCGAGATTGACATCTCAGAATTTGTCGCCGAGAGCCGCGCGATCGTTAGCGACCTTCCTTGGGAAGACGCGTTCTTCGAGTTCATTTCCCTTGTTCCGCCAATTGACCCGGCTGAGCTCAGGGAAACTACAGAAGAAGAAACGAGGCGCCATCCTATACACGCAACGATTGCCGCCAGCATTTACGACGCGTCGGGACGAAAGGTGGCGGTCCGTCCATCGATATTCACAGACGATGAGGATCAGTACAAAAAGGCTATGCGCGGTCTAATGGAACAGGGCGCCAACCTTCGAAGACATTTGGCCGTTCATGCCCACATTGCTCCCGCCTTGAGGCAATTGATCCAAGATCACGAAATCGACGATGATATGGTTTCCAACGTGCTCACGGACAGTGCGCTAATCCCAGAAGATCGGCGAGTTTGGATCGTTCAGGCATTCACGGCAGGCTTCAATTGGGACCTGCCAACGGCGTTGCACTTCCTCATCCCTCAGTTCGAGAACGCGCTTCGTCACCTTATCGAACAAAACGGCATCTCTCCGGTCAACATTGACGGCGACGGCGTTGAAGAGGTGTGGGGCATTGATCGACTGTTGAACCACCCCTTGGTTGCCGAAATTTTCGGTCGGGCGTTTGTATTTGAATTGCAGTCCCTGCTGGTCGAGCGAATGGGACCCAACTTGCGAAACCTGTTCGCGCATGGTGCGCTATCGCCTGACGGCTTCCGGGGCGAAACAGCGCTCTATTTGTGGTGGGTCATGCTGCGTTTGACTGCCAGTTTGACGCCCGGAATGGAAGCATTCCTAGAGCGAAAGCGCGCTGCTAATGCGTAGAGTGAAGCAAGCTAACAAGGACTGAGCTGGGTTTGTGCATCTGCGAGGCTGGATGCGATTAACTCGCCTTTTCGCGCACTCGCGAAATTCTCAGGAATGGATCCTCGGCTCGGAGGCCGAGGATGACGGAGGGCGGGCATCGGCAAAAAAACTAATCCCCCAACCCTCGCACCTCCCCCATACTCTTTCCACCGCGCCCTTCGGAACGTCGGATGGCCACCACCTTCGGCGGGCCCGGAACAGTATGCCTTCGCTGCCCCACCCTCCGTCATCCTCGGGCTTGACCCGAGGATCCATTCCTGAGGCGTCGACGGGTAGGCAGTGAACCGAAACAGGGCGCCGAGCAGGTCTGTCGAGTGTCGCGACACCGGTTTCGGCTTCGTCACGGACAGAACGGCCTCTGGAATGGATCCTCGGCTCGGAGGCCGAGGATGACGGAGCGTGGGGTAGTGGCACGTCCCTCTCGGACCAAGCCCCGGGGATGGCGTGGACGCGCGGCGACCAAATAACTTATCCAACCACCCTTCCCCCTCCCCCATACTTCTCACACCGCGCCCATCGGAACGTCGGATGGCCACC
>JANSXJ010000338.1 GCA_024743015.1 Hyphomonas sp.
AGGCGGTCCGGCCCCGTCCTGACGGTCCGGCGTCGACGGGGACAAGAGGTCCCCCAAGACAGCCAAGGAAACGAAAAGGAGAATACCATGGCCAATGCACTCGGATATGTCAGCGAAACCAAGACCGGCTTCGAAGGCGCCCTCGCAATGATGAACCTTTCAGCCGCCATCCGCATCGAAAAAAACGCGGATAAAGCTGAAGACGGACAGCCGGACTATCGCATCTATGCCGGCGAAACCTCGACCGAAATCGGCGGTGGCTGGATGCGCAAAGCCAAAGCTTCGGGACGCGAATATGTCTCGATCACCCTCGCAGACCCGCAGATCGGACCGCGCAAGATCTACGCGAACCTCGCCCCGGTGAAAGGCAAGAAAGGCCGCCACGTGATCCTCTGGAACCCGCGGGACTAGGGGTAGAGAACCTCACCAAATGAGCCGCTCCGGAGATCATCTTCGGAGCGTTTCTTGTGTTGAAAGTCTTGGTAAATCAGGGGGGTGAAAATCAACAGCCCGCTTATTGCGGCTATAACTGGCGGCCATTTCCGGCACTTCTTGACATCGAAATATCGATGACGAAAGGAGCCAAACAGATGTCACAACAGGGAAGAAAATCAGCGCGCAGCAATGAGCTGCTAGAGCTCTTAACGGCTGCAGAGGCCGCAGACTTTCTCAATCTCTCGCCTATCACGCTGTCGCATTATCGCTGTCAGGGGCGCGGTCCGATCTATCGCAAACATGGCTGGCGCATCTTCTATGCAAAGCCTGATCTGGTGGACTGGTCCAACCGCCAGAGATGGTCGTCCACCGGCGACAGACTTGGATAGGTCGATGCGCAGGTTCATTATTCTGTGCGTTGTCATCGGTGTTTCATTGGTCGGGGTCGTCAGTGCTTTTCAGCCCCAGGAACGCCTGATCTGGAACCGGACGGCGAGTGCGCCGACAGGTCTGTACTGGCTGAACGACGACCCATTCACCCCTGGCCGATGGGTCATCGTGTCAGCCAGAAGCGATGATGCGCGATGGGCTCAGAGCCGGGGTTATGTCGGGAAGGACTGGCCACTTCTGAAACAGATTGCAGGGGTTTCCGGCGATGAAATCTGCCGGAATGAGGGCTCGATTGTCTTGAATGGAGAGCTAGTCGGGCATGCCAAAACCTATGACTCACAAGGGCGGGCATTGCCGGTCTGGACAGGGTGCATCACGCTCTTAGAGACCGACGTTTTCCTTGTGAATCCGCATCCAGATTCGCTGGATGGACGCTACTTCGGAGCGACTGATCTTGGCGATCTTGAGGGCGTCGCAGCGCTGATCTGGGAGTTCTGAACATGTGGTGCTCGGCAATATGCGGCATGACGCGGCATCTGGCGGCGAAAGGCGACCATGGTTTTGCAAGCGAACCCGTCAGGGCAAGATTAAAGGATGTACGTACGCGTCCATCTAAGCCCTTGTCTGCACATCTGTTTTTTGTCGCCTATTGCCGCAATTTGCTGCGTACAAGGATTGCGGTTTTTCCCGTCGGTACTGGGGATTCGCTGTCATACACAAGTGTCGCTCAGTTATGAGCGGCGACACAGACTTCACCCCGCGCCTAGGGCGCATTCAGGATCGCGGCGCGGCTGGTGGCAAGTCGTTCCGGCGTCAGGTGAAACGTGCGGCGGCCCGCCTTAGCAAACCGTCCGGCAAACCAGGCTTCACAGGGCGTAATTATGGTCGCGGCAATGGGGCGACGCCGCAGGCGATGCAGACGCTCAGGCAGATCAGCCGCGCACGCATGCGCCGCGTTATTGTCAAAGTCCATATCGCTCGCGCACGCGGAGCCTCCGGCATTCGCGCCTTCTCCGAACATGTTCGATACATCCAGCGTGACGGCGTAGAACGCGATGGGAGCGGCGGTGAACTCTATGGGCGCGAGGGTGATCACGCTGATGGCCGGGCGTTTGCGGAGCGCAGCGGCGATGATCGCCACCAGTTTAGGCTCACAGTCTCGGCCGAAGATGGCACTCAGCTTGGCGAACTAAAAACCAGCACTCGCGCCCTCATGACGCAGATGGAACACGATCTCGGCACACGTCTCGACTGGGTCGCGGTTGATCACCACAATACGGGCCACTCCCACACACATATTGTGATCAGGGGCAAGGATGCACGCGGGAAGGACCTCGTCATCGCTAAGAATTATTTGACGGCAGGGATCAGAGGACGCGCACAGCAAATCGTGACCAATACGCTGGGGCCCCGGCGCGATTTGGAGATCGCAGCAGCCAATCAGCGGGAGACCACACAGGACCGCTTTACCTCGATCGATCGCGCGCTCGAGCACCGGGCAGCGCAAAACCGGATCGAGATCACGCCTGCCCATCGATCAGGTGACCGCTTTCGTCGAAGCCTGGAGCTCCAACGACTACAGCATTTGGAAGGCCTTCACCTCGCTACAGAGACAAGCGCTGGTGTCTGGCAATTGAAGGAAGGTTGGCAGCAGGCGCTTAAGGCCATGGGGCGTCGCGGCGATATCGTCCGAACGCTCGCGGCGGGTCTGGAGCCGGGAGAAACGGCGCGTGGCGTACGCTTTTTTGAAGAGCGCCCGCCCGGATCAAAACCTCTGACGGGTGTTGTGATATCTCAAGGCCCGGACGACGAATTGCGGAGTACGCGCTTTCTTCTGGTCGAAGACCTTCAGGGTACGCGCTGGCATGTGTCTGCGACGGGCGTTGAGCCCGGCGGCTTGCCTCCGCGCGGCGCTATTGTGGCGGTCGCGCATGCGCAGCCATCGCCGCGCGCCGCAGATAAGGTCATCGCTCAGATCGCTGGTCAGACAGGCGGGTACTACTCTGATGCCCTCCATGCTGAAGCTGACCCCACCGCGTCATACAATTACCGGGAAGCCCATAAGCGACGCCTTGAGGCGCTGCGGCGCGCCGGGTTCGTGACCCGCCGCAAAGATGGTGTCTGGGAGATAGATGATGACTATCTTACCAAGGCCACTGCTTACGAGGCTCGGAAGGGGAGCCGTATCAAGCTCACCGTCCGGTCCTGGATGACGCTGGAAAACCAGATCGAGGCCCGGTCTGAAACCTGGTTGGATGGCACGAGTACTGAGACCGCCTATGCCTCCCAGAGGTTTGCCAAGGCCCAGACTGCGCGTCTCAGATTCTTGAGGGAACAAGGTCTGCTGCGCGAAAGCGAAACTCAGCTCTCTAAAGACGTGTGCACACGCCTGCGTGCAGAGGAACTCGCCAGGGTGGCAG
The DNA here is from genome assembly GCA_024743015.1 of Hyphomonas sp. Taxonomy (GTDB): domain Bacteria; phylum Pseudomonadota; class Alphaproteobacteria; order Caulobacterales; family Hyphomonadaceae; genus Henriciella. Next base: position 3,246 of record JANSXJ010000338.1, read on the forward strand.
CGATTGAAGGCAAACGCACGGGCAGACATCAGGTGGAGCTGGCCAAGGGCGACATGTTGGAAGGCAAGTTCGAGAAGACAGTTGATCTCGCTGCAGGGCGCGTGGCGCTGATTGGCAATCAGAAGTCTTTCGCGCTGGTCCCCTGGCGTCCCGATCTGGAGCGCCATCGGGGTCGGTCTCTCATTATCGAGCAACGCTCAAAAGGCCTGTCCTGGTCATTTCCGTCGGGAAGGACGCGCGGTCTGTCGCGATAGCCCGGCTTGCGGACTGATGCCGCCATTTGCCGCCTTTCTCACTGTGCGAAGATGGTCTCACGCGAGACAGTGGGCGCGTTTTTAGTTTCCCGGAGTGTTTGCGTCCCATGTCTCCCTCGAAAATCCTGATCGGCCAGTTTCTCATTGTGCTCTCGATCGTCATCCTGACCCTTTGGGGCGCGACGCAATGGGTCGCCCACGAACTTGGGTATCAGGCGGCGCTCGGACGGCCCTGGTTTGTGATGGACGGACACCCTGTCTATCGACCGTGGCGATTGTTCCAGTGGTGGTATGCCTATGAAGCCTATGCACCAGACGTCTTTGCCAAAGGCGGGGCGATTGCAGCGAGCGGCGGTTTGCTCGGCATCCTAGCGGCGGTCATTGGATCGGTTTGGCGCTCGCGCTGGGAACGTCGGGTGACAACCTATGGCTCAGCGCGTTGGGCTGAGCGCCGCGATTTGGTGCGGGCAAAATTGCTGGGTGGTGACGGTGTCTTTCTCGGAAAATGGAAAGGCGACTATCTTCGCCACGACGGCCCGGAACATGTGCTTGCCTTCGCGCCGACGCGGTCAGGTAAAGGTATCGGTCTGGTCGTTCCAACGCTACTTTCCTGGACCGGCAGCGCCGTCATTCACGACATCAAAGGCGAGAACTGGGATTTGACATCGGGCTGGCGCTCAAAACTCGGC
>JANSXJ010000293.1 GCA_024743015.1 Hyphomonas sp.
GGCTTGCATCCCGCAGCTGCCAACCGCTTCAGCCGTTCGCTACCCTTTGGGCTGCAGACTCCGCCACCGGACCCGTTTCCACCAGCATCGCTTGGTTCTTGCCCCCCGCTTTGCTCGGTACATCGCAGCGTCCGCAAGCTTCACCAGCTCGTCCGGGACCTTGGACTGATGCAACGCCAATGCTCGCGTCCGCCTGGCAACTGCCATAGACCGTTACCACCGGCTGACGGATCACATCGATCAGCGTCTGGGCAACCTTCAGGCCCTCCTGCTGGTCAATACTTTGCTGGAACCGCTGGGCGACCTGTGTCAGCACGAGGTCGCCGGCTTCATGGCCGTGCGTGTCATTGACGGCCTTGAAGTAATCAAGATCAATAAAGAGCAACGCCAGCTGGCCGCCTTCGCGCTCCACATGCCGCAATGCTTGCTCCAGCCGGTCCATGGCCAGCTTGGCGCGCGGCACCCCAGTGAGTTCGTCATGAATGGCCAGCCGTTCAATCTCCACGCGCTGGTATTCAACCTCGCGCAGCAGTCCCAGGATCGTGCTGTTCTGACTGGCTACAGCAAGAAACACCAACACCGGCAGAAAGACGAAACCAATCACCAGCGTGTACCAGGCCGATGCATCCTGAAGATAGGCGTTGGCGTCAAAGGGCAGCCTCAGTCCGCCCGTGACAAAGCCCCATCCGGCGAGCCCCACCGCCACGATGATGGGGATCAGTAACAACACCGCCGCCTTCACCGAATACACAATGGCCACCACCAGTGCGCTCACCACCAGCCACCAAGTGCCATAACCGAGGATGCCAAGCGTCATCAAGCCGCCGAGGCCGATCACCCACAACACGGACAAGATCAGCGCCGACTTGAACTGCCACGACAAGCGCTGGCGCAAGAAGAAACTGCCGATGACGACAAAGCCGAGGGCAATGTGCACCCAGTACAGCGGCAGCCAGCCGGTAAGGTGGATGCGCGTAAGCGATGTCGGCACGCCCACAACGGCAATCAGCGCCAACCCCGCCAATAGACGGTCGACCAGCAGATGGCGTGTGGTAAAGAGCCGATGTTCGACCGAGTTATTCATGTTTGACCGAACGCCGCCTCCGTGCCCCTGACGCTACCGGTGCGCCATACGGGACAAGGCGCCCTTCGCCATGACATCAGAGAGAGCCAACGCCCTCAGCAGGCGACACGGTCGTCTACGCCCTGCGCCAGGTTGTAGTAGTCATATCTTCGCCGGCACGCTAATACACGGCAGCAAAGCATTGATCATTGGCGCCAACGGGCAGATGCGCGGCATGGCCGACGAATCGCCTGCCCGTTCATCGCCGGAGCGATCCAACGTGACCAGAGCCGCCACCATCGTAATGAGTGACCCCACCATGAAGCTGAGGTTTATTGAGAACCGGCCCAGGCGCACCCCAAACGCGAGCAACCAAAGCCGCACCCAGATCACCACGAAATCCAGGGTGAAAAAAGCGACCCGGGTGATACAGCGCCCGCAGGTTATCCATGGCCATCAGAACACGGTTACTGGCCTTGGAACCGCCAACAGTTTCGCCCGCCTGCCCAATGGCCATGGACCCGTCAGCGCCGACGGAAACCGCACAAATTTCCCGCTTGCGCCTAACCCATGCCCCGGCTAGTGTGATCCCCCAGTAACCATGGGAGATAGCCGATGGCACGGAAGCGTCGTTGGCTGAAGGCTGGCACCAGCACATTGCAACTCGCGCCGCGGCTAAACCACATTCGCTTGTCGCAAGACACGCACCACGAGGAGCAATGAACCGTCTCAGGAACGCGTGATGATTGAGCGCACAAAATGAAGCGTTCAAGCGAATACAGTCCCAAGACCGCCGATGCGGTGCAACATGCTAATTTCATGAGGTTCCGCGCCCCTACAGGCCGAGCTATGCATCGGAGTACTGAAGCGCCCTTCATGATTGAATCCACCAGCGCGCGACCCATTCACGGTTAGGGGCTTAGATGTTTTCCAACCCTCTTTTTGGCGAGTTCGCTGCAAAAATTCGAGACGCTGACAATGCGCTGCAAGTCCTGAGAGCCTGGGATGTCATAGGGGGTTTAGACGGGGCTTCTAGCCTGAGGGTGGTTACCGTGTTGCGAGATTATGACCGCAATGTAACTCTTCGAGGCTTAAATTTGCGAGATCTAGCTGGCAGAAAACTTTGCACTCCATACTTCCTTTCTGAATCTTTGCACTTCAGCAGCCTCGCTATAAACGATGAATCGTTAAATAACGGGCAGGCGCAAGTAGCCATTGATGGCTCACTGATGTTAGATACCAACGTCGCAAGCTACTTATCTACGTACATCAACCGAGAAAGCTTCGGAAGTATGACTAGCGAAGCGATCAATCTCATAGACCAGCTGCTTTTTGAAAGCCCAAACTACGATTACATTCCATACCTGCTAGAGAACTCTAAGAAATTTTTTCACCTCTCGGATAGCGACCACCCCCTTGATGAAGATCAGTTTTGGCGAAATTTGGACGCTGGCTTCAAAAAGAATTTAGTGGCGCTTAAACAATTTGCTAGCATTGACGAAGCGCGTTACCGAAAAAATGGTTCATCCGAGCCGCGCTTGACCGAGGAAATGGCAATTGAGGACGCTCGCAGGGACTCGTTCGATTTCTATTTTGGCGAATTCGGAAAAACACAACTCGCGGACACAAGAGATCGATTTAAGATATCCCTCATTCTAATGTACAAGCTGTTGTATATCCAGCTTTCCTCAAAGGCTCGAGAAAAGAATAAGATACTCAGCTTTATGACATTTATGCTTGACAGGCTGGGGGCGTTTTTCGAAAGAGAAACGTTCCTGGCACTTGATTACTTTCGGCTCGGCCAAACCCTTCCATCTTTTCAGAAGGTACATAAGGGCATGCCAGTATCTAGGCCCAAAGCCAAAAGCATTGTCGAGAATATGACGTGGGACCTATTGATACCGCGCCTGATCGAATCGCTTGCGTCTGAACTAGGCGAAGGTGATTTTTTCGTACCCCATGTTTTAACTTGGGATACAGCTCTTAGACGTTCGCTTGAGTCTTTTCCAGCAAAGGCCTGTATCTATGACGATTCAAGCAGACGAGTGGTCACGATACCGGCGCACAGCTCTGAGGAGCGTCTTACAGAAACATTGGGGGCTGATTTTACTAATGAATATTTCTCACTCGACGCACGGACCAAACGTTTAAAGAGGAAGAAGTTATCGCCCGGCCAATTGCAAACGCTACTCAAAGAGGTTGAAGATGATGCGCTATCAGTCATTTGCCAGCGTCGCTCCTAAAAGATAGTTGCAGGTGACGTTTGACACGCCACACGCTTTTGCTGCCGCAAAAATGCTGGCCGCCTCAAACGCACCTGAGCTCGGGCGTTAGCTGTCACAGGAAACGAATTTGACTACCCCAAAGCTGTCGGATATAAACTTCTTTGTGTCTTCGACTTTCGTCGACATGAAGGAATATCGTGATGCTGTAATTAAAGACCTTCAGAGCAGGGCTGGGGTAATCAACGCTCAGGAGTTTTTTGGATCTCGGGATAAAAAGCCGCTGGAAACCTGTCTCGAAGAACTTGAACGCTCGCAAGTATTCGTTATGTTTCTCGGTCCGCGATACGGCTCGGTCGATTCTAGTTCAGGGAAATCATTCGTTGAGAGAGAATACGAACGTGCTGGAGAGCTAAATCTTCCTAGGTTCGCCTACATCATGGATGACGATCAGCCATTCCCAGTCAAGTTCGTGTCAAAAGGTGAGGACGCTGTAAAGCTTGATGCCTTCAAGCGAAGGGTTCGGTCAAATCTTACAGTCAGCCCATATACCACCCCGGAAGACTTGGCACAGAAGCTTTACTCTGACCTAAAAAGGGAACTCCCGAAGCATGGGTTCGTCCTGGGACATAAAGCTGAAGCAGATAGTGATATTTCAGCGTCAAAGCTAATTCAAGAATTTCAGCTTTTGCCGAAGTTGTTTCACGGTCGGAAGGCGACTTTCGAAGTCACACTTGGACGAAGTGAACGAGCTACATATCAGGAGTGTGATGCCTTCAGCTATGACTATGGGACTGCAATAAGTCGCTCCGTTGCTCCAACTGATCCAGATTTGAGGCACCGGCTGATGAATGGCGGGCCTAGAAAAGTCTTCGCTCATGGGGAGGTGGCAGCGCAACTCATGAAACTATCTGAAGAGGTTCCGACATCCATTACCGTGAAGTTCATTCAGGGTTCGTATAGGTCAAGCACGCCCATCTATGACCTCGAGTACGAGCATGATGCGTTTCATTCCATCGCTGCGCAGTTTGCTGCGAAGAATCGCGTTGTTGTGGATTATAGGGACAGCTGGCATTTCGTTACTGGTTTTGAGCTTGTCGAGGTAGGTTCAGGTGACAGCTAACATTTCGCTGCAGATGACGTTTGACCCGCCGCCTACGTTCGCTACCGCAAGAGCAGGCGGCGCCTCAAACGCCCCCGAGCTCAGGCGGTGAATTCAATCGAGTGACTGAGTTTTTATGAGTAGAATTGAGGTATCTGACGATACTGTTTCTTACAGGGCAAATTCTCTTCATGAGCTACAAACGATCTTTAGAAAGTATCGTTCAGTTGAAGGTGTTGGCGGTTGGTTATTTCGGGGTCAAGCAGACCACAGCTGGCCTTTAGTGCCCAAAGTGGGGAGGTCCGAGTACGACTCTCGTGGTGGATCTGACTGGGCAATGTTTTCGATATGGCGGGATAAAGCCACCGCCTACGAAAGAC
>JANSXJ010000525.1 GCA_024743015.1 Hyphomonas sp.
CAGGGATCAAAGTTCACCAATCATCCATGGACACCTGCCTGCGCAGGTGTCTCCGGAAAAATGTTGCCGCCTCCGGAAAGCCCACCTCGTCCTTCGACAAGCTCCGGATGAGGCTTTCACTTTATCCGTCCACCCCGGCGCAGGCCGGGATCTCCTGCCTCGCAGCCCAAAGCCGTCGACAGAGATCCCGGGTCGAGCCCGGGATGAGCGGAGGTATGTTATGTCCCCCGACGCCGAAAGCGGACATCGTGTGAGCGCCTAATACCCGCGCTTTTTCAGCGGGCGATATACAACTGCTTCGATCCCAAAACCAAAAACCCCGGCATCGCAGCCGGGGTTTCTTTATCGGTTCAGAGCCGCTTGCCTTACTGACAGGCGAGGCACTCATCATAGTCGGTATTGGGAACGTCCATTCCTGACATGCTCGCTTCTTTATCTTCGGCACCCGCAAATCCAGCCCGTTGGACGGATTTGGAGCGACAATAATAGAGCGACTTCACACCCTTCTCCCAGGCCGTCCAGTGCAGCATGTGGAGATCCCACTTGTTGATATCGGCAGGCAAGAACACGTTCAGAGACTGTGCCTGACAGATGTAAGGCGTGCGGTCAGCGGCGTGCTCGATGATCCAGCGTTGATCGATTTCAAACGCTGTCTTGAACGTCGACTTTTCATGCTCATCGAGGAAATCGAGGTGTTGAACAGACCCTTCATGCTCGAGGATAGAGGTCCAGACGGCGTCGGTATTCTCGCCTTTGCTCTCCAAAAGCTGTTCCAGGTACTTGTTCTTGACGGTGAATGAGCCCGACAGGGTCTTGTGCGTGTAGACATTCGCCGGGATCGGCTCGATGCCAGCGCTGGTGCCGCCGCAGATGATCGAAATGGACGCCGTAGGTGCCACAGCCATCTTGTGGCTGAAGCGGGCCATCATGCCAGCTTCAGCGGCGTCTTCACACGCCCCGCGCTCTTTTGCGAGTTTCACCGAGGCCGCGTCGGCACCCTGACGAATGTGCTTGAACATTTTTTCGTTCCAGACCTTCGCCATCGCACTCTCCATCGGGAGATTGAGCGATTGCAGGAAGGAGTGGAAGCCCATAAGCCCGAGACCGACCGAACGCTCACGCTTGGCGGAATAAACAGCCCGCGCCATTTCCGGCGGCGCGCGATCAATGAAGTCCTGCAGCACATTGTCGAGGAAGCGATAGACATCTTCCAGGAAGGTCTCGTGCTTGCTCCACTCCATGAATTTCTCAGCATTCAAAGATGACAGGCAGCATACCGCCGTGCGGTCCTCACCATTGTGATCAATGCCGGTCGGCAGGGTGATCTCAGAACACAGGTTCGATTGTGTAACCTGCAGGCCAAGCTTGCGCTGGTGCGCCGGCATGGCGTTGTTCACAGTGTCAGTGAACAAGAGGTACGGCTCGCCGGTCTGAATGCGCAGCTCGAGGATCTTCTGCCAGATCTTGCGGGCATTCACCTTGCGCAGCGGCTCTCCGGATTTTGGTGAGAGCAGCTCAAACTCTTCGTCATTCTTGACCGCTTCCATAAAGGCATCGGTGATGTTGATGCCGTGGTGCAGGTTCAGAGACTTGCGGTTGAAGTCGCCAGATGGCTTGCGAACTTCCAGGAATTCTTCGATTTCCGGGTGATGGACGTCCAGGTAGCAGGCCGCCGACCCGCGCCGCAGAGAGCCTTGGCTGATCGCCAGCGTCAGGCTGTCCATCACACGAATGAAAGGAATGATGCCGCTGGTTTGGCCGCTCTTGCCGACTTTCTCGCCGATCGAGCGGACATTGCCCCAATAAGTGCCGATGCCGCCGCCATTTGACGCAAGCCAGACATTTTCCGTCCAGGTGTTCACAATGTCGTCGAGGCTGTCGCCGACCTGGTTCAGGAAGCAGGAGATGGGCAGGCCGCGGTCAGCGCCGCCATTCGAAAGTACAGGCGTCGCTGGCATGAACCAGAGCTTCGACATGTAATCATACAGTCGCTGCGCATGGTCGGCATCATCAGCGAAGGCTTCAGACACGCGTGCAAACATGTCCTGATAGGACTCTCCAGGCAGCAAATAGCGATCCTCGAGTGTGACTTTGCCGAATTCCGTCAGCAACGCATCACGCGAGCG
>JANSXJ010000259.1 GCA_024743015.1 Hyphomonas sp.
CAGGACCGTATATTGATCGGTGATGCGGCCCGTGAGCTATCGCGGGGCGCGGGTAATCCGATCAGCGCCAGTATCCGGGCCAAAGCGCCTGAAGGATTTGTCGGCCTGTCGCGTGGTCTGCGCAGCGATTTCGGTGAACTCGCCGTACTTTCCGAAACCGCTGACTTTGCCGACCTGCAGCTTCAATTCTCGGTCACAATGAGCCGCTGTGTCGCCTGTCATGGCACGTATCGCAGCGCCGGAGACGGACCATGAAACGATCAACTTAACCTCATCATTATCAATCTCAAACTCAGGAGTACATCATGTCCCTCAGAATTGGCGACACCGCCCCAAACTTCACCATCCCGACCACAAAGGGCGAGATAACCTTTCACGACTGGATCGGTGATAGTTGGGTCTTCTTCTTCAGCCATCCGGCTGACTTCACCCCGGTCTGCACCACGGAAATGGGCCGCACGGCGCAGCTCGCCCAGGAATTTGTCAATCGCAACACCAAGCCGCTGGGTCTCTCGACCGATACGGTCGAGGAACACATCAAGTGGATCGACGATGTGAATGACACGCAGAACACCGATCTGGCATTCCCGATCGTCGCTGACGCCGACCACAAAGTGGCTGAGCTCTATGACATGATCCATCCCGGCGAGAGCGAAACCGCTGCGGTCCGTTCGGTCTTCATTATCGACCCGAACAAGAAAATCCGCCTGACCATGACGTATCCTATGAGCGTTGGCCGGAATTTCGATGAAATCCTCCGCGTGATCGACGCGTTGCAAACCGGTGATAAGCACGGGATCGCAACCCCGGCCGACTGGCTGCCGGGTGGTAAAGTCATCATCCCGCCATCGGTGACCAATGAACAGGCTGGCGTAAAGTTCCCACAGGGCTGGGACGAGCTGCGTCCTTATTTGCGGTTCACCGAAGTCAAGTAAACCATCAAAGCGCGCCGGGGCTTAAATGATCCGGCGCACACCTGCCCGGAGGTCTTCCCATGTCCGTATCTGTCCCGTTGAAAGCCGCACTGCGTGGACGTTGCGGCGTCTGCAGCGAAGGAAAGCTCTTTGAAGGCTTTCTCACACTCAAATCCAGGTGCGATCATTGCGGGCAGGACTTTACCGTCGCCGATACCGCCGATGGTCCGGCGTTTTTCGTTGGTTTCTTCATCATGATCGTCCTGGCACCTTTTTACTTCATTCTGCCCGTTGCAGAGATTCCCATCTCAGCAAAGGTGCTTGGCTATGGTGTCGTGCTCGCCGCAACGGTCGGCCTCGCCTACTGGCTTTTGCCGCTCGCAAAAGCCGTGCTGTTTAACCTGCAGATTTACCACCGCGCCGAACAGGCTCAATTTGAAGATCAGGCCCCAAAATAGAAAGGCAGTCTCATGGACATCAATATCGGAATTTCAGAAGCCGACCGAAAACGCTCAGCCGACTCGGTCGCCAAGCTTCTCGCAGATACGTACACGCTTTATCTTAAAACCCATGGCTATCACTGGAATGTCGAGGGTCCGCATTTCCAGCAGCTGCACATTCTGTTCATGGAACAATACACTGAGATGTGGACCGCCGTCGACGAGCTTGCTGAACGCATCCGCGCGCTCGGCAAGTACGCGCCGGTCTCCTATGGCGAGATGGCAAAGCTCTCCACCATCAAGGAAGAGACGGGCCGCCCCGACTGGAAACAGATGGTCGAAACACTTGCCAAGGGTCATGAGCAGGTGGCGAAGTCTGCACGCGAAGTGCTCCGAATTGCCGAGGACATTGGCGATGACGCAACGGCTGATGTCGTTACACCGCGGATTACGCTGCATGAAAAGACCGCCTGGATGCTACGTGCGACAGCCTCCTGAACCAGACGAGAGGCTCAAATCCAGCGGCGCACCCGGCGGCAATAGGCGTCATAATCGGCCCCGAACTTTTCCGAAAGCACCGCTTCTTCGGGCTTGATCTGAAACACGGTCAGATAGATCACGAATACCGGTAGCAGGAGCAGCGAGGCCGGGTTGCTCAGCCAGAGCGCCCAGCCGATCAGCAGGATCAACATACCGAGATACATTGGATTGCGCGAGACGCGGTAGAGCCCGCCGACCACAAGCGTGCTGGCTTTTTCAGGCTTCAACGGGGTCACGGTTGTGCGGGCGCGCAAGAAGGCGAGCACTGAAACAGCCTCAATCAGAATGCCGCCCCCCATGACCGCGATCGCAGACCAGCGCAGAAAGGACCCGTCAATGACCAGCCCGGGAAAGGCTTTGGCAAGCCCCCACATTCCCGCTCCGGTCAGCAGGCCGACCAGAGGCGGCGGAATGATCAGCTTCACGTCTGCGGCCCCTTAGAACGGATTCAGCGTATAGCCGTCCTGTTGAAGAAGGGCATGGGATGTCATGGCGGACAACGACAAGGTCACACCGGGCAGAAGGTCTTCTGCGGCGATGTCGCGGTAAGCCGCTGTCTGACCACACAGCTCAATGGTCACTCCGGCCTCGATCAGAGCAGCAACCAGGTCAGCATTGGCATTGGTGCCACTGCGCACCAGATCGAGCGCGGCAGGCCCGTGCACGATGATGGCGATCTCGATATTCTGAGTCGGAACACCTGCGGCCGCATGCATGTTCAGAAACCGCGCGGCACTCTCAAGGCGGCGATTGATTGCGCCGGGGTCAGCTGAGTCGGCAACATCAAACGCCACTTTGAAAACTGCATCAGACTCTACAATCGCACCAGGCACGCTCACCACAGGCCCGAAAGCTTCGAACACTGGGCCTGTCTTGAAGTCCTCTGGTCCAGCCGACGCATGTCCCACCAGCATTACTATGACCATAGCCAGTACGAAATTCTTTCTCATGAGGAACCCCTTCTTAGAATCACTTGAACTGTCAAAGCAGCATCTCTTTTTCTATACCCCTGATCGTTTGAATCGACCCCGTCTATCGCATCGAACCCGATACCGAAACGATCTTGCGTAACGGCATATGTTTCAGGCATTTCTCGTTTGCCTTAGTGTCCTAAAACGGACAACGAAATAGCGAGTGAGATATGACCGGCTTCATCACAGTGTTTCTGACCGTCTTTTTGGCGGAACTCGGCGACAAAACTCAACTGGCAACCGTCTTGTTTGCATCAGACGGCGAGCGAAATCGCTTGCTTGTATTTCTTGCCGCTAGCGGAGCTTTAGTTGCTTCTACTGGTTTGGCTATTTTACTGGGTTTGGCGGCAGAGCGATGGCTGAGTCTACTACCGCTTAAATTAATCGCGGGCACCGGTTTCGTTGCAATTGGAATTTGGATGATTATCAGGCACATCCAAGGAGGCTGAGTAGCTTCCGCTTTGACGCAAAAGCAGACCATAACTCGATAGGTTCACTCGAAGCGTTTTTTTAAGCCAATAACAACAAGCGTGATCAGCACAGATAAGACCGCCCAAACAATAGCGATCGCGACACTCAAGGGGAGTACTGTCGATAATAAAGAGGGACCCGCGCCGGTAACAAATTCCTGATAAAGCGTATACAGGATGAGCGCTAATTCGAATGCACCAACTCCCCAGAGGAAGATTGGCTGAAAAACATCATTAAAACGGGTTTCGAATGCTTGGGCCGGCTTCATACCGACAGCGTTATCCTGACCGCCTGTAAGAAAGCAAAAGCGCTATTGGCTTTTCACCCGATCCAAATAGTTACGTTTTCCGACGGAAATCACAGACGGCACTTTTTTCTTGCCTGGTTTTCTATACCCCTGAGCCTGCTGCCGTAACTGGAGTCAGTTTCCAGCTGGACGACTTGCGGGGTCATCTCGTCGGCGTAGCAGATGCAATATGCGTCGCCCGCTTCCTCGGAAGCTGCGCGTTTATATGCCAAGGAATTTGTGCAAAGATACACATACCTCTCCCGAAGCTTTTCGGGGACGTAGCAGTGCGTTTTTTCTGCTTCTTTTCGAACATTTTGTAGGTGTGCTTCTGGCATTTCCATGCGAGTTTTGAGGAAATTCATCGCGCGACAACCGCAATCAACCGGGCCAAAATCAAGATCATTCAGTTTGCATTCAGCATAGTTGTACTGCATTTCATCCAGAAATTCGGGACTGATGCTCGTAGGCGCCGGCAGTTCGATTACGCGACCATCGAAGATTTCGTAAGTCTCGATATCAAGCGGCGGAACACCATATTTGTAATTGGCGTCAGGTTCTTGCGCGGCGATCGAATAAGGGACAGCGACTAAGGCGAGAACGAAGCCGACAAATAAAATGGCGTTTAGAGTATTTTTCATAGCAATGTCTTCCCCGATAGATACAGCGGAACACTCAAAGCTTAGGTCTTACTGCCATGGGCGACAAGTTCTAGTCTTTGCTTCCTGCCCCTTTATTTCCTTAATCGTCGGGTCTCCTACCCCCATGAGTTCGTATACGCGTAACTATGAAATCGCCCCCTAATCTCCCGCCAAAAGGCATTCCATGGAATATTGTTCGAGGTCATTTTTGTTGACGACTTTGATCGCCTCGTGGAACTCATCACCATTGGAAATGCTAAACTCTATCAGGTAAACGACATCCTGATTCTTTTCGACGATCTTCCGAGAGGGGCAGTTACAGAGCCTCTGAAGTGCATCCTCATCAAACAGAGTAAAGTGATTTCGGCAGGCCTCATTCAGAGTAGCGACCGATCGATTTATTGCCCGATCTTGTTGGGAAATGATCGGTTCGCCAGGCCAGGGCAGCATTCGGTCATTCTTGTCCGGTCTGAGCGTTATTTTCGAAAACACATCATTTGGCTGGATATAAAACGACATGCGGAATTCGTAGAACCCCTCTGCGCAAGGAGGTGTAATCTTTCTTCGAACGGACGATAGGCTTCCGGTTTCTTCAAACCTTTTATTGCCAGGCAGACACATCACGTTGGTTTCAAAGCGTCCGTCCATTCGGCGATCTGCATTTTTCACGTTGTAGACGGGATTGCCGAAGACGCCGTTACTCCCTTTCTGGTAAAAACCGATTGAAACACCGCGATATGTTCCCGGATTTACGTTTTCACATTTTCCGGGTTGAATTTTATACCAAGCGCTTGCCTCGGCGCGGTCTCCCATCCAATAATCCGTCTTCGTGGCGAATACTGCATATTCGAGCAGAATGTCCCCTTTGTTGCAAACTTCGATGACATTGTAGTCGTTCATTTGCGCAACTGAAGCCGTTGATCCGCAAACCCAAACGACCAAGCTAATCCCTAGAAATTTCATCCAATTTAGCATGTCACTTATCTTGCTTCATTTCATTCAACTGTTCGATCCGTTCATCCCCGGAATCAGATTGCTTTTCACTACAGTTTTCTTCATCTGAGCAGATATAATTATCTTTGGTTGCTGACACGCCTGGCGTAAAGCAACCTGTTATCCAATTCTTCGGCAACC
>JANSXJ010000083.1 GCA_024743015.1 Hyphomonas sp.
CAACGGACGTCTCACTATTATCGCTTTCACACGATCAGGTGTTTAAGCTCATGAGCCGAAGCCCTTCATTCGGTCAAGCCTTGCTTCGCGTCGCTTACATGCGACTACACACGACGCTCCGATACATCGGAGACAGCCTGAATACGACGCTTGATGCGCGTACGGCGAAACTGATCTGGAGTATTCACGAGGCAACCGACCCCGCAGAGAATATTATTCAATGCCGCCAGATTGATCTGGCGCACGGATTGGGTGTCTCGCGCGTTTCCATAGGTAAGTCACTGAAATCGCTGTCTCAGCTAGGACTCATTAAGGTCGGATATGGGAAGATTGAAATCATGTCTAAAAGCGATCTAAAGGATTTCATCCGAGAGACACATGTTGAGTTTTAACCAGGATCAGAATCTAGGCGGGAAATTGCCATCGCCTCAGGATATTATTCCGGAACCTAGCCCCCTTAGCACAGGGAGCTCAGACATAGCGCAACCTAATCCGCTAAGAACACTCCATTTCACGTGTGATCCTGTGACAGCGCGCGAATCAGGACGATCACCATAAATACACCTGAGACAGCGATCGGAAGGCCTGACAACAGGACTGCAGACTGCACCACTTTCAGCCCTCCGATGAACATCAATCCCAGCGGCAAGAGCCCAAGAATGCCGGCCCAGAACACACGATGCCAGCGCGCCGGGTCTTCGCCTTCGTGCAGTGCGCGTGTGGCTGCAGATGCGAGGGTATAACTGGCGGAGTTATAGGTGGTTGCCACAAAAACCGTGACCACGACCACGAAAATGGCAAGCGCCACCTTTCCGAGCGGAAGGTGAGCGATCACCGATGCTATGGCGGCAGGAGCATCGCTGGCAACCCGCCCGACCACGTCCATGCCGCCGGATAGTTCCAGATGCAGCGCATAATTGCCGAGGATGATGTAGAAGGACCAGACCCCGATGCTGCCAAAAACCGACATGCCGAGCAACACTTCGCGGATTGTGCGCCCTCTTGATATCCGCGTCACAAAGATGCCGACAAAGGGTGCGAAAGCAAACCACCAGGCCCAGTAAAAAATTGTCCAGTCCTGAACGAACCCGCTCTGCCCGACGGCGTCAGTATAGGTGATCATCTCGAAGAGATTCGATGCCATGTGGCCAAGGCTTTCGGTACCGGTCATCAGGATGAACGTTGTGGGACCGGCTATGAGAATGAAGGCGAGGAAGATCAGGGCGAGCCAGAGATTCATGTCGGCCAGCCGTTTGATCCCTTTTTCCAGCCCAAGATAGACAGTCAGGCCAAAAAGTCCGACGCAAACGGCTACGACGCAAAGATCCATCGTAACCGACCGGCTCAGTCCTGACAGTTCTGCAACTCCGGCGGAAATGACCGGCACAGTAAGCGCCAGCGAGGTTGCCGCACCGCCGAGCAGGCCGATCATGAAAACAAGATCAAGCAGCTTGCCGACCGGACTCGTCGCACAGCTATGGCCAAGTATGGATGCGCTGAAACGCAGATAGGGTACTTGCCTGTTGTAGAAGCTGTAGCCGAGGGCCACGGCGGGCAGGCCATAGATGCACCAGGCACTGATCCCCCAGTGAAACAATCCGTAACTTGTGGCCCAGCGAACCGCCTCTGCAGACCTGGGCTCAGCGCCAAAGGGAGGGCTGTCGAGATAGTAGGCCCATTCGATTCCGGCCCAGTACAGAAGCCCGCCGCCTACTCCGGCGGTAAAAAGCATCGCCACCCAGCTCAGAGTCGAAAAGTCGGGACGGTCGTCTGCTTTTCCGAGCCGGACCCTTCCGTACGGACCGAAAGCGAGCCAGCCCGCCACCAGCATCGCTCCGATTGCGGCCCACTGATAGACGATGCCCAGGTTGAAAGCGGTCCAGTCATAAAGCGCAATGATCGAGGGGCCGAGCGTTTCACTCATCAGAATCAACGGCACCGAAACGATCAACGCCGAAAACACCGCAAGTGAAAACGTCCACCAATCGACCGGGCGTCCCTTCATTGCCCTGTCTCCCCGAGTGCGACGCAGTAGGACATCATGGAATCCTCAGAAACCTCGACAGTGTCTGCAAGGGCTGCGATCGGATCTCCCGGGTGTTTGAATTCTGGCCATTCCGGCAGCCCGGGCCCGTTCGGATCGCCGGTGCGCGCGAAATTCACCCAGTAGGCCATCATGACATCTGTCAGGGCCTCATCAATGGAGTTTGTCGGCAGCCAGTCATCATGTGTTCCGAAGACGAAGGGGATTTCCGCACCGTGATATGCACCATAAGCATCCGCGCCGTCCCGCTTCCGGCTGAACCGATAGACAAAAGCCTGTCCGCCCGCTGCAGCGGCATCAAGAGCGATCCTGCGAGATGGACAATGAAACTGGGCCGCCGTCGAAATCAGGTCCGCCGCCTCAAGGTCAGAAATTCCTGCGCTCAGGGCCCGCGCGAGCACCTCATTGCGGCCCGGCTCAGGATAATCCGTCAGCACCTGAGGAAGGAGCCCGGGATCGTCAGCATCGAGATACATGAGCATTTCATTGAGATTGCTTCCGACCAGAACGTCGATCCCTGGCGTCATCGACTTGTCCGACCGCACCCATACATCGTCCAGCACTGGTCCGTGATAATAATCCACGCCCGTTTGCCGATGAAGATCGACGAAATCGCTCCAGGGCCGGATCCTCGCCGTTTCAGCGCTGATACCAGCCCGTGCGAACATCTTGGCTGTCGCTTCGCGCGCCACTGCAAGGGTCGGCATGTCCCCCGGTCCGAGGGCGCCACTCTGAACGATGGCGCGCCGGAAAAGGCCTTCAGACTGCGGGCTGGAGAGCAAGGCTCTTATGTTGGCACCGCCCGCAGACTCTCCAAACAGAGTGATATTGTCCGGATCGCCTCCGAAGGCCCTCGCATTCTCACGGACCCATCGCGTCGCAGCGATAATGTCTGAAAGGCCATAATTGCCGGAGGGAATGCTCTCCTGTGCCTCGAATGGCACCGGCAGGAAGCCAAGCGCGCCGAGTCGATAGTTTACGGAAACCACGACCGCACCCTTCCCGGCAAGTCGCCCGCCAAGGTAGTTGGGTTCATAGGACCAGCCATTGATATTGCTTCCGCCATGCACCCAGATCATCACCGGAAGGTCACGCGCAGTTCCTGCAGCGGGCGTCCAGACGTTGAGATAAAGACAGTCTTCATCCATGTTTGTCAGATCAGGGATCGCAGCCGGATCGCTTCCAAATCCTTCTGCCACCATGCGGTACCATTCAGGATTGCCCTGACTTTGGGGACAGGCGGGCGGAAAGCGGTCCGCATCCTGCAGATCGGTGCGGGGAATCGGCGGGGCAGCAGCCTCCCAGCGCAACGCCCCGGTCGGCGAGGCCGCATAGGGTACGCCGAGAAACGCCGCGACGCCATTCTCGCCGACAATTCCCTGAAGACTCTCCCCACCTGCTTCGATAACGGGGCGTTCCGCATCTACTGCCGGGCTGATACAGGAAGCCAGGGCAAGACCAAATAAGGCAGTTCCCGCACACCTTGCAGCGCTCCATAGCCTCATCGGCAGCCTCCCATTGCCTCCGTCTCTGCGAACGGATTCTCCGAGTTTCCCTCCTCTACGAAGAACTGCCGAGGCGCAAACGATTAAAGCTCGCCCTTACATGAATCCTGCTCAAGTGCCCGCGGGCCCGAGCATGGCACGATCCACCAGCGGCGTAAGGTGCGGGTCGCTGGCGATCTCTGCCTTGAGCCAGTCGGCGAACAGTCGCACCTTTCGCTGGCCGGGCCGCTCTCTCGGGCAGGTCAGAAACCAGTGTCCAATCGTGCGCACGTGTTGCTGGGGAAAGACATCGACAAGATGGCCGGCTTCAAAATCCTCGGCGACATAGGGCTGCATTGCGAGCGCAACGCCAAGCCCGCGCGCAGCCGTCTTGAGGGCATGATCGTAACTGTCGAAGCGAAGGCCCGCATCGGGATCAACGCCGGTTACGCCATTGGCCTCAAGCCATACAGCCCAGTCATTTGCGGAGGGGTAGACCTGAAGGATGGGATGGCTGGCAAGGTCTTCAGGGTGCGCCAGCGGCAGACCATTTTCCTTCGCCGTCTCAAGGTACTTCGGACTGCACACCACCATCATCCGGGGTGAGAAGAGGTAGTCATAGTGCAGCGTGTCGCGCTTGCGCTGACCGATCATTACGGCGAGGTCGATGCCCCTCTCGGTGAAATCGGCGTCGATTTGCGATGTGTTGAGGCGCACCTGCAGCTGTGGGTGGACCGTCTGAAACGCCTGCAATCGCGGCATCAGCCAACGCACGGCAAAAGTGGAATACATCTGAATGGTCAGGACATTCTCAGCCTCCGGGCTGAGAAGCTGACGGGTCGCCGTGTCGATACGGTCGAACGCATCCCGAATGACAGGATGGTAGGCCTTGCCGGCATCACTGAGTTCAACGGCCCGGGCCGTTCTCACAAAAAGCTCCACGCCAAGGTTTGCCTCAAGGTGCTTGATCTGGTGCGAAATGGCAGATTGCGAGACGGCCAGCTCGTCTGCTGCATCCCGAAAGGATCCAAGCCGGGCCGCCGCCTCGAAGGCCCGCAACGCAGTCAGGGGAGGTAACCGACGTTTCATGACCACCATACTGCATGAATATAATTCAACTACCAGACAGGAATATGTTTTTGCCATCCGACATGGAATGTCGGAATAAAAGACGATGACCGACCGCATATCCAAAGGCTCTGAGCCGACCAGCATCCGGGAAGCCGAACAGGACGCGCTTCATGCTGCCGGGTGCCCGGAGCTGATCGACGCCGCCCAGCACATGCTGGCGGGTGCCTTCGGGAAGGCCGAGCCCCTGTGCCGGCTGGTCCTTGCCAGGAATCCGCTTGATGTGAACGCCATGCGCCTTCTGGCAGAAATAGGGCTTGAGGTCGGACGCCTTGAAGATGCCGAGGCGCTGCTTGAACGTGCGCTCGAACTCGCTCCGGACTTTCATCTCGCAAGGGCCAGCTATGCGAACGTGCTTGCAAGGCGCGGCAAGTTCGGGAGTGCCCTTGATGAGCTTGACACATTGCTCAAGGCCCAGCCCGATCATCCCGGTCATCTCGTCCTCAGGGCCAACACGCTGGTTCGGATCGGGGATCATGACGAGGCTATCGGCCTCTACCGCCGCGTCCTTGATCTGGGCGCTGCAACGCCCGGTGTTTACATGAGCCTGGGACACAGCCTCAAGACCGTCGGCGACCAGGAAGGCGCTATCGAAGCATATAATGCTGCGCGCTCTGCAAGAGACGATCTGGGCGACGCATGGTGGAGCCTTGCCAATCTAAAGACATTCAGGTTTTCGGGCGAAGACGTGGACATCATGCTCGAGGTGGCTGCCCGCGAAGACATAGCGCGTGATGACTATCTTCATATCGCCTTCGCGCTCGGCAAGGCTCTGGAAGATCTCGGTCGGTATGAGGAATCTTTAACCTGGTATCGTCGCGGCAACGCCATTCGAAGGCGGCTGGTCACCTACAGCGCGGCGGAGAACACCGCAGAGATGCAGCGCATCGCCGACTATTTCTGTGCCCGTCGGATCGAAGACAGGACAGCCGCAGGTCATCCCGATCCCGCCCCGATCTTCATCGTCGGACTGCCGCGCGCAGGGTCGACCCTGCTGGAACAGATCTTGGCAAGCCACAGTATGGTCGAGGGCACCCAGGAGCTGGCGGACATCATCTCAATTGCGCGCCGAATTGCTGGAAAGAAACGGACGACTGACCCTTCCCGCTACCCCGAAGCGCTCTCCGAACTGTCGGACAACGACCTGACCGCCCTGGGTGAGGAATACATTGAGCGCACCCGGATTTACAGGCAGGGCGCTCCACATTTCATCGACAAGATGCCCAACAATTTCGCGCATGTCGGGCTGATCCGCCTCATCCTGCCCCGGGCCAGAATCATCGATGCGCGGCGCCATCCCATGGCGTGCTGTTTCAGCGGTTATAAGCAGCTCTTCGCCAAAGGGCAGAACTTCACATACAGCCTGAACGATATCGGTCGCTATTATGCTGACTATGTCACGCTGATGCGGCACTGGCACCGGGTCATGCCCGGACATGTCCTTCATGTTCAGTATGAGGACGTGGTCCAGGACACTGAAAGCCAGGTGCGCAGAATCCTGGACTATTGCGGCCTCCCCTTTGAGGAGAGCTGCCTGCGTTTCTTCGAGAACCGCCGGGCTGTTCGCACGGCCAGTTCCGAACAGGTTCGCCAGCCCATATTCACCTCAGGCATCGATCAATGGGAACATTTCTCGCCCTGGCTGGACCCGCTCAGAACCGCACTGGGAAACAGCCTCAATGAATACAAGGCCTAGATCAGTTCAACCTTCGAACACTCAAAAGTCTATCAACCCCCTGTAATTGTGTTTGTTTTTTAGTGATTGCGCGTCATGCGGACACCAACGCATGAATTTTACTCAACTCCGAATGACAATTCATCTTTTGTCAGCTCCTACAGACCGAGCTAGCGCTTGGATAAGCCGAATGGCGGCTTCGCGCGGGACTTCTAGGCGCTCGTGCGCCCAATTGAACATAGCGTCAGTCGGAAGAGCTCGGAACACCGGGCCTGCTGGCCAAGGGAGGAGAAACAGCATGAACAGTACGAGAGTCGTGAGGCGCTCACGCCTGCTTGGTCAGGCCTCAGTTCTGGCATTTGCCGGTCTGCTCGTCAGCGCTCCAGCAGTCAGTCAGGAAGACACAGCGGAAAACAGTGGGGACATGAAGCTCCAAACCGTAACGGTAACCGCGCAAAAAAGAACTGAAAACCTGCAAGATGTTCCTGCCAGCCTTCAGGTTCTAGGCGGTTCGGAACTCGATTCACAGGGTGTGAGTAATTTTGAGGACTATGTCGCCCTCCTGCCGAGCGTCTCATTCGCGGGTCAGGGTCCGGGTAACAGCCAGGTCTTCATGCGCGGCATCTCATCGGGGGGGGATGGCAACAAGTCGGGGTCCAGCCCGAGTGTTGCCGTCTACCTCGACGATCAGCCGGTGACGTCGATCGGTCGTGTTCTCGATGTTCACATGTATGACATTGCCCGCGTCGAAGCCGTGGCGGGTCCTCAGGGTACGCTGTATGGCGCAGGTTCGCAGGCCGGGACCCTGCGCATCATTACCAATGCGCCCAGTTCCGACGGATTCGAGGCAGGCTACGATCTGTCAGTCGGCACAACCGAGAATGGCAGCGAAAGCTATTCGGCTGAAGGCTTCGCCAATATTCCCCTTTCAGACCGCGCAGCTCTTCGCCTTGTCGGCTGGACCTCTCGCGATGGTGGATATATCGACAATGTCGCGGCATCAACGACGTTTTCCTTTGGCGGGATCACAGTTGATAATGCTCCTTTCGTTGAGGAAGATTTCAATACCGAAGACAATTACGGCGCACGTGCCGCGCTGAGGATCGATCTCGACGAGAACTGGACCGCCACCGCCAAGATCATGCGGCAGAGCCAGAAAACCAATGGTGTCTGGGATCACGATCCCGACGATATCGGTGACCTTGAAGTGGCCCGTTTCTTCGACGATCGCGGAAAGGATGAATTCACCCAAGCCGGCGTGACGATTGAAGGTGAGGTTGGCGGACTTCAACTCACCTATGCGGGCTCATATCTCGACCGCGAAGTCGAGTACGATGTCGACTACTCAGCTTATGCTGAGTACTCGGCGTATATCCCATATTATACATGCTATAGCTCGGGCTCGCTGGATGCATCGACCTGTACCGATCCCCGCATTCAGTATGACAGCGACGACACCTACAAAACGATGACTCATGAATTGCGGGTGCAGAATGATGAGGCCAATCGGCTGAGGTTTATCGCAGGCCTGTTCTACCAAGAGGCGGAACACGACTATCTCAATATCTGGCACATTCCATCAATACCGGCAGCTCGCAGTGTAAACGCAAATCCCTTATTGAGCGGATATCCTAACGACGCTTACTTCGTGACAGACCAGCTCCGCACCGAAACCGAGACCGCCCTCTTCGGAGAAGTCTCGTTCGACTTTTCGGACCGTCTGACCGGAACGGTTGGTGCCCGCTTCTTCGAAACCGATAGTGAACTCGAGGGCGCGGTCGGCACGCTGTTTTCCGGGAGTCCTTTGGTGGATCTATCATCGGGGGAAAGCGGCGATGTCTTCAAGGGCAATCTCAGCTACAATTTCACTCCCGATGTTCTTGTCTATGTGACCTATTCTGAAGGGTTCAGGCCTGGCGGTAACAATCGGGCCTCAACTTCAAACATCCCGGCTGTCTATCGTTCCGATCTCATCACCAACTATGAGGCAGGATGGAAGACGACCTTCTGGGACGGGCGGGCACGATGGAACGGCTCGGTTTTCCATATGGATTGGGACGATATTCAGATCACGCGGTTTGATCCAGCGGAGTCCTTTCTTGGGTTGACCGCCAATGTCGGCGCGGCCCAGTCGCGCGGACTTGAAACTGATTTTTCGATCCTTCTCGCAGAAGGATGGCAGGTGAACGGCGCGGCGTCCTGGATCGATGCGGAACTGACCGAAGACTATGTCCGCAACCTGTCCACGGGAAATGTCGATGCACCCAGTGGTACGCAACTTCCCGACATTCCGAAATTCAAACTGGCCCTGACGACAAGATACGATTTCCAGTTCGCTGGTTTCGACGCCTTCGCCCAGGGGAGTTACCGCTTTGTTGGCGAACGCTACAATGATCTGTTCGTTTCCGCTCGCCAGGAGCAGGATGCCTATTCCATTCTGAACTTGTCGGCGGGCATTGATCGCGAGACCTGGGGTGCGAGCCTCTATGTGACCAATGTGACCGATGAACGCGCCGAACTGAACCGCAATGCGGCGACGTTCGATGAGCGCATCACAACCAACAGACCGCGGACCATCGGCGTGAGCTTGTACCAGAGGTTCTGATCTTTTCTCCGGCCCGCCCGCGATTATAGAAGGGCGGGCCTATTCTCAATTGGATCGAGACACCATGCGCGAAACACATTCGCCTGCGTTAAAGGATAAGCGCGTCGTGATTACGGCCGGAGCTGGCGGCATCGGCCTGGCAATGGCACGCGCCATGCTCAAAGAAGGCGCGCGCGTCTCCGTCTGCGATATCGACGAGGGTTCGATTGAGGCGCTGTCCGGGTGTGATGACCGCCTCCTCGCCCTGCAGGTTGATGTCTCAAACCCGGAAGCGGTTCGCAGCTATTTCGAAATTGTGCAGCAGCGCTTCGGGGGACTGGACATTCTGGTCAACAATGCCGGCATTGCCGGCCCCACCGCTCCCTGCGAAGAGGTTGCCATTGAGGACTGGCGGCGGACCATCGAGATCGACCTCAACGCCCAATTCTACTGTGCCAAGTATGCGATCCCCATGATCAAGGCATCGGGCGGCGGATCAATTCTGAACATGGCTTCGAATGCCGCTTTTTTTGGATACGCTCTACGCTCGCCCTATACTGCAGCAAAATGGGCACTGATTGGCCTTACCAAGACGCTAGCCATGGAACTCGGCCCCTACAATATCCGGGTAAATGCATTATGTCCCTGCAGCGTTGAAGGACCGCGCATCGATGGGGTAATTGCTCGCGAAGCTGCCAGCCGCGGTCTCTCGACAGAAAAAATCCGCGCCGATTACCAGCGGCAAAGCTCGCTTCGAACATTCGTCAGCCCTGAAGATGTTACGGCCATGGCGCTGTTTCTTCTTTCCGATTCGGGACGGCGTATTTCCGGCCAGGCAATCGGCGTTGACGGGCACACTGAAACACTCGCCCAATTCTGAGAAGGAAACACGCACTATGAAAGCGGTTTGGTACGAACGAACGGGTCCTGCTCAAGAGGTTCTCACCCTGGGTGAAATGAACTGCCCTATTGCCGGTCCGGGCGAGGTTCTTGTCAGACTACATGCGTCTGGCGTCAATCCATCCGATGTGAAGTCTCGTGCGGGTCTTCGCGGTCCCGTTCCCTTTCCGCGAATAATTCCCCATTCTGACGGGGCTGGCACCATCGAATCCGTTGGCGACGGAGTCGACCGGGCACGAATCGGCGAAAGGGTTTGGACATGGAACGCTGCTTGGCGGCGACCGTTCGGCACTTGCGCAGAATATGTCACCCTGCCCGCTCATCAAGCCGTCCGGCTTCCAGACAACACCTCTTACGAGGCGGGAGCCTGTCTCGGCATTCCCGCGAGCACGGCCTTTTACGGTGTGCATGCAGATGGCGATGTCAGCGGCAAAACCGTCCTAGTAACAGGAGGTGCCGGGGCCGTCGGCCACTACGCGATCCAATTCGCCAAACTCGGCGGAGCACAAGTGATCACGACCGTTAGTAGCGATACCAAGGGAGAGCATGCGCGGTCCGCCGGAGCTGATCACGTCATTAATTACCGCACAGAACCGGTCAGCGAAACGATCCGAGAACTCACCCAAGGTACGGGTGTCGACCGCGTCGTCGAAGTCGAATTCGGTGGTAATCTATCCGATGTTGCACCGATCCTGAAAGATGGTGCGATAGTCGCTACCTATGGATCGATGGCGGCCCCGAACCCCGCAATTCCGTTTTACGATCTGATGTTCAAGAATGTAACATTACGGATGTATCTAGTGTATCTTCTGAACGATACGGCGCGAAGCCTCACGGTCAACGGTCTCACAAAAGCATTGGAGAGCGGCCTCGTATCGCACGCCATCGCGCGCAGATTTTCACTTGAAAATACGGCCGCAGCCCATGAATCGGTCGAAGCTGCATCCGAGTTGGGAAACATTGTCGTCACCGTTTGAGAAAACAAGAACCCCGTGAAACTCATTCCCCTCATGAAATTTCGCAATTCGTTGTCTCAGGTGCAGGACATCGGGCAAACACCCTACGGTCATCGGATCACCTATATTACAGGCGGAGGTCACTTCGAAGGCCCGAGACTACAAGGCCGGATCCTGCCCGGCGGTGGAGACTGGCTCGTGCGGGGCGCTGATGGCCTTGCGAGGCTGGATGTAAGAAAGACTTTCGAAACCAGCGATTCCGCCCTGATCCACGTATCCTACACTGGATTGTACAGGTTTAACGAAGCCGTCACGTCCCGGCTTGAGACCGGAGCTGCTTGCGATTTCGGTGATACCTTGTTCTTAACGCAGGTGCAGTTTGAGACCAGCGACACAAGATACGCCTGGCTCAATGAAACGCTCGCAGTGGGCGAGGGACGAGAAACCTCCGAAGGCGTCGAGTATCGCGTGTCCGCGATCAGCGTCTGAAAGTCGCGCTGGCAAGCCGTCAACAACACCAATGAACCAATGCGCTCATCGGTCGCGCGTATACATTCGCCCGATCAGCGCTTTGCCGAAACCCAAGACGAAATACTAATGACTGTCACATGCTAGAAAAGAACGCCGTATTCAAAGCGTACTGGATCAATCATGTTTCGATATGTGACTTCGACAAAGGGGCTCTTGCCAAAAAGAAGACGTTCGTTTGATTTCGCGGCCTGTTTTCATCGCGCGCGAGTGGGATCAGTTTTTGGCGACGTATTCCCTCCAAAGTGTGATGGGAAAGATTGCGCTCCATCCACAAAAGTCTAATCGAGACTCGCTTCCGGGGGCGAATTCGTCAGGCGAATAATTTTCCCAGAAAGTGCCAGTATCGCGATACACTTCGGCCGTCGCGGAATACAGTCGAAGGGCGATCGATCGCGCCATACCGGGCTCACCAACTCGTTCGAGGCCGCGGATCACCATATAGCTGGTCGGCGCCCAGATACTGCCGCGCCAATACCCTCCGTCTGGTCGAAACAGGTCCGAATCTCCCGGCATCGTGGCTGTCGGTAGCTTGCGGTCGAATTTGCTTGGATCGTTCAAGGGTTCCAGAAACCGCGGCAGTCTTTCGGGTGGAACAGCATCAGCCAGCAGCATCCAGTAGGCGCCAATATGGGCGCGCTGGATCTGCTGGCCATAGCCGAGATCGTAATAGAATCCGTCGGCTTCATTCCAGCACTTCTCATTGATCGCGGTTGCCGTTTCGGCGCCGATCGTTTCCCACGCAGCTGCGTCAGCCGTCTGGCCAATCAACCGCGCAATTCTGGCAAGATCGTTCGCGAACAAGACCATTTGGGCCGACATGTCGACACTGCGTCCTTGCCTGTTCCACTTGGGGCTTAGCCCGTCATACACGAAGATTTCAGGATGTAG
>JANSXJ010000021.1 GCA_024743015.1 Hyphomonas sp.
GCACCCTGGCTGTCACACATGATGGTCTCGCGCCAGGAAACCCAGCGACAATTGCTGACTCCCGGCGAAATCATGCAGCTCCCGCCACGCCAGGAAGTGGTCATGCTCTCTGGAACAGCACCGGTGCTGGCGGAAAAGCTGCGCTATTTCGAAGACCGAAACTTCACAACGCGCGTGTTGCCGCCAGTTGAGGGACATACTCGCGAAGGATGGCACAATTCGGACTGGTCGGGATTGTTTGCCGAGCCTGCTTGCGAGAAACCGCTCTTCAATACTGCTTCGGACGACAATACCGGTCCAGAAGTAAGGCACGAGCTAGAGCGCGAGCCTATCCCAAATCTTGATATCGAAGAATCTGTGAGCTTCGAAGGCGACGCTGTTCCGGTTGATCCGGCTAATGCGCAGCATCTTGACGCTGTACGGCGCGCTCTCGCGCTCGATGAGATCAATCAAGATATCATTCCGGAGCATTAGACGATGAAACGAAATCGCATAAATATCCGGGTGGGAGATGGTTTGTGGGACCAGCTTGCGGCGGCGGCATCGGCGCACGGGTCATCCAAGACTGCCATCATTGAGATGGCGTTGCATCACTATTTTGATCCTGACGAGTTTGTCGAACGTGTCGACGGTCAATTACTTTCAAGAATGGATCGATTCGATACGCGCCAAGCCCGAATGGAAGCAGAAATCAGACTTTGCGCAGAAACGCTTGGACAATACGTCCTCTATTGGTTGACTCGGATGGAGCCCGTCCCAGAAGCAGAGCGGGAGGCTATGCATGCGCTGGGGCGAAGGCGATACGATCTTTTTGTCGAACAAGTCGCTCAACGGATGGTGCATCGCTCAAGGCTCGATTGACAAGAAGGGTGCAATCGCAATGCGCTATGATCCTGGACCTGGAAAGAATATGGTGCCGATCTTTTCTACGGATTGGCCGATGGCGTCGCCGTGGCGCGGCAACAATGATCCTGTCCTGGCTTGCCGATCACTTGTTTGCGAAAACGATGACGAGACCTGATCGCAAATTTCATATGAGGCCGAACGCGATACGCAATTTCGTAAACGCTTTGGCAGGCATGGTGAGACCAGTTTGCAACACCAAGAGCCGATTAGACTTCGAATGCAAGATATCTCCAGATGAGATATTGCATTCGAAGTCAAATAGTGCATTCGTGCGTCAATTGGCACTGAATCGAGGGAGGATCGCCATGAGCCGACGCTCATTTTTTACACAAAGCCTGTTTACTGGGGCGGCCGCTGTTGCGCTCACCTCGGCGACCATGACTGCTATTGCGCAGGAGGATGGCGATACAAGTGGGCCGGAACTGCGTCAGAAGACTGTTATGGTTACAGCGACGAAGCGCGCTGAGAATATTCAGGACGTCCCGCTATCGATTACAGCCGTCACTGGTGAAGAACTGATTGAGCGTGGTATCACCGATGTACTTTCGCTGGATAAAACGGTTCCTGGATTGGTGATCAAGAATTCAGGTAACGATCCAACACCTATCCTGCGCGGAGCAGGTGCTGCAGGCACAACCGACATCGCGGTTCCCATTTATGTTGACAACACCTATCGGCCGAGATCCGGACAAGCACTGGCAAGCTATCTTGATCTGGAGCGAGTTGAAGTCCTCCGTGGACCGCAAGGCACATTGTTCGGGCGCAACACGCTGGGTGGATTGATCAATGTCATCTCCAAGAAGCCGGACACTTCTGAGTTCGATTGGGGCGGCGCAGCGACTTTGGGTGACTATGCGTTGCAGCGATATGAAGGCTTCGTGAATGTCCCCTTGGGTGACCAGTTCGCGTTCCGTCTGACAGCAAGCGACACGCAGCGTGACCCGTATGTTGAAAACACGTTCAACTCGGATGCTGGACTGAAAGATGCCGACGAGACCTACGCGCGGGCCCAGCTGCTCTGGGAGGCGAATGAAGATCTGAGTATTCGTCTGGGTTATACCTACTGGACGGACACTGCGAACGGAAATGCGGACTACGCATACAAAGTGCTCGGAATTCCCGTCAATCCACTGACACGCGAGACCAACGGCGTGTTCGGTTTTATCGATCCGCGCCAAGGTACGCGTGATGGCTGGCCTGGTGGTCGCACACAAGCAGGCAATGTCTCGAATGGAGATATCAGCGCACTCGTTGACCCAGATCCATATCGCATTGCGTTTGACTTCAAGCCGCAACGCGACATCGAAGAAACGTCATTTTCGCTGAACGTCGATTGGAACGTCATGGGCCATGACGTGACCGTGAATGCTGCGACGTTTGATTATGAAGAGCTGCGGCTCACCGACACCGATTTGTCGACTAACTCCGCTCTGGTTGCCGGGCAGCGGACGGTATCGAAAGCTGATCAGCTCGATATCAACATCAACTCTGCCTATGACAGCAAGCTGCAATACACGCTTGGTGCTTACTATTATGATGACTCAGACCCAGGCGACACGAACGGTGCATTCTTGTGGGGCTATACAAGTCCCGCAGCACCAAATGATCCCACCTGGGCTTACTGGCTGTATCAAACCAGCGGTGGTACCAAATCGACAGCGCTATACGGCCAGGCAGAATACTCATTCACAGACAAACTGCGCGGAACGATCGGTGCAAGGTACTCGAAAGACGAGCGCAACTCCTACAGCCTGAGTGTTGACCAATCGACGCTCAGTGACCCGCTGCCAAGTTATGCAGGTACGCCTTCTCCAATCACCGGAGAAGACGAGCATACAGACTGGCGAATTGGCCTTGATTATGACCTTGCTGACGACGTGATGGTCTACGGATACTGGGCAACCGGCTATATCGCCGGGGGAATCCAGCAAGGCAATACCGGGGTCCTTCTAGATCCAAATGAAGTTGAGACTTATGAGCTCGGTATCAAGAGCCTGTTGCTCGACGGCGCGCTTCGGTTCAACGCGGCTTACTATAACAGCCAGTACGAGAACCTGACGACGACAGTCTTCATTCAGCAGGGTGGAACAATCCTCGCACAAAGCGTGCCTGGTGGATCGATCACATCCGAAGGTCTCGAATTTGATATATCGTATGCCGCAAATGATCAGTTGCAGATTGATCTTGGAATCGCGCTCGACATGTCTGAATTTGATGAGTTCAACGTGGGGAACCAGTTCTCTGAAGGCGGTGATACGGTCATTAACGGTCGTTCCTTCTTCATCATGGATGGCAAAGATACACGCTTCTCACCCGATGTTGCGGTGAGCGTCGCAGCCAGCTACCTGATTGATCTTGGGGAATATGGAGAGCTCTTGCCGAGCGTTCTGGCGAAATATTCCGACGAATACCAAGCTTCAAATGCCCCATACTATTGGTCGCTCCAACCGAGCTACACTACTTTTGATCTTGCTGCGACATGGACAGCACCAAACGCGCCTTGGTCAGTTCGTGTATTCGCGAACAATGTGACGGAAGAGCTCTATCTGACCGAGGCAACAGTGTTCAGCCGCTCGCGCGCAATGGTTGACTACAACGCGCCACGCACGTGGGGTGTGCGTGTCGCACGCAACTTCTAAATCGAAAAGCTACGCAAACTCAAAAGAATTGGGCTGCGATTGTTCGCAGCCCATTTTCTTTGTTGGCGGTGCCTGATCGAACGCGCGGCCTCAGGAGGCCGTCTATTCTGGCAAAATCTGCTTGCTCGCTCCCCTTGATCGACACCGGCAAAATCGTTCAATCGTCATCCGAGAATGTTGACAGGGAAAGAAGCGGCGTGAGTATGTCGGTGCCGGTACCGTATCTTTTCCACCGGTCAACGGAATCCCGGTAAATGGGTTGTCGCACTTGGCTTGCGCTTGGCGTTCGGACGACTCCGCGCTTTGTGTGAAATGCCAACACATCCGGATGAAACTCTAATCCCAAATGCTCGAGTAGTCCTGCCGATACAGCTTCGAGGTTTTCGACGAGTGCTTCATATCGCACCGCCTTGATCGATAGGCCTTCTTCTTTGTGCCAGAAGCTCATCAAGGCATGATACCGCCTGTAGAACTGTGCGAGCGAATCCAATCTGTGAGCATAAGTTTGGTGTGCGTCGAAGGGCAGTCGGTAAATTGAAATGCAAGTGTCCGCGGGATTACGTGTGCAGTGCAGGAATTTCGCATCCGGAAGAATGCGACTGGCAAATCCGATGTATTGGAAGTTCAGCGGAGTCTTATCAACAACGAAGCGAACCTTCGGGTGGTCTCTGGTCAGCCTTGCACGATAGAGCGCTCCGATCTCCGATGCCTGCTCCTCCGACAGATCCAGCTGGCATTCGGGAAAGGGCTTGCCGGTAATTAGTTTGGCTTGTCCTACCGCATCTTCCAGAAAACTCGATTCACCACTTCCGGCGATCAGCGGATGAGAAGACAAGACCTGCTCTGTCAGACTGGTTCCGGAGCGGGGCATTCCAAGCACGAATAGCGGTCTCGGCTGAGGAGGCTGCCGCGAGCCTCGCGCCCCGCGGCAGCCGACGTTGCGAATTCGAGCGTGGTATGCCGATGTTTCTTCGTCGACATATGGTCCGCTGGGTGCGATGTGCCGATGACCTTGGTCAAAATACTCAAGAGCTTGTTCAAAGTCGCCGACTTGCTCGTGAAACAGAGCGAGACCGAATGCGCTATGATGCTTTTGGTCATCTGATGCGGTTGGATCGTTCAGTATTGTCCTCATTGCGGAGACCTCCGTTTCTTTGAGCGGTCGCCCCTTCAATTGGGCGAGCTGATAATACGCTGCCGCAAATTTCGGATTTTGAGTGATCGCGCCATGAAACGCGTGTTCTGCGCCTCGCGCGTCTCCGGATTGTTCCAGGATCTGTCCACGAGCATATAAGCCGCGTGCGTGGCGAGATCCAAGTTGATCAAGCGTCTTAATGGCAGACTCTACTTCTCCCAGATCCTTCAAAACATAGGCCAGATTGATGATGTCGTTTTCTCGGTCAGGCGCCAATCGAAGCGCAACTCGATACGCTGCTTCAGCGCGCGAATACTCGCATCTTTTGGAGAGCAGGTCTGCTAGTACGCTGTGGGCCTCGGGGATTGAGCTGTCCAATTTTAGCGCATTGGAAATGGCGCGCTCCGCCAGTGCAAATTTCTTGAGTTGCATGAAGGCTCGGGCGATGTTCACGTGCGGATCAGCTTGACGAGGTGATAGCTGGATCGCGTGTTTGAGCGCATTGACGGCGTCAGCAGGCCGACCCTGCTCCAATAAGACGTTTCCCAGATTGTTCAAGCGCGGAGCTGTCGGTTGAGATTCAATTGCTGCGCGAAACGAGTTCTCGGCACTTTCAAGATTGCCCATATCTTTGTGCGCCAATCCAAGGTTTGTTCTCGCCTCCGGATCGTCAGGCGCGATCGCGACCGCGCGCGCGATTGTTTCGGTCGCCTCGGCTGGACGCTCCGTTAGGAGGTAAACAACCCCTAACAAGTTGAGCGCGTGAATATTGTTGGGGTCCTGGTCCAATACGGCAAGGTAGATCGACTCCGCCTGAGCGAGTTGGCCGGCGGTTTGAAGAGAGTAGGCGCGCTCGAGTTCTGCGATGATCTCATTGTTCATGGTGATACGGCTCTCTCATGCTGTCATCACTTCGCTGTATTGTGTCAAAAACGCAACAACTGACTTCGAAGTCATCGGGGTTGCGGGCACAGTCTTGCATTCGAAGTCAAAGTGAATAACGTCAAATTGGATAATTTTCTAGGGAGGAATATGATGAGCAATCGCTCGTTTTTCGTGAAGAACCTATTCAGTGGGGCGGCGATTGTCGCTCTTTCTGCGACCGCGCTGAGTGCCGTCGCGCAAGACGATGCAGATGCTTCAGCAGACGAGGCAGATCAGCGTCGTCGGATGGGCACGATTACCGTGACTGCGACTAAGGTTGAAGAAAGCGTCCAGGACGTATCGGCCTCGATCACCGCACTAGACGGCGAGTCGCTTGATATGGCGGGCATCGTCGATCCAACGCGCCTCGGTCTTGTGGTGCCAGGGATGACAGTAGGATATTCCGGCGGTGAGGCGCGGATCGCGATGCGTGGCGCTCGCACGAACAATGTGGGGCCCGAAGCGGCGCAAGTTGTTGGTATTTTTAATGATGGCGCATACGTCGCCACCACGACCCAGGTAATGGCAAGCTATCTTGACCTTAATCGGGTAGAGGTTTTGAGGGGCCCGCAGGGAACCCTTTATGGACGCAATACATTTGCTGGAACCATCAACCTGATTTCAAACGAGCCAGATTTTGAGGAATTTGGTGGTAATATTCAGGGTACGCTGGGCGACTACAATCGCACCCGCGTGACGGGCGTTCTGAATGTTCCTGTCAGTGATACTTTCGCATTGCGCTTCGCGGGCCTGGGTGAGCAGCACGATGGATACATCGTGAACTCATACATTGATGGCCCTCGCGACGATCTGCGGGACGAGGACGTTCAAATCTTCCGCGCGACAGCTCGCTGGCAACCGACAAACAATCTCGATGCCACCTTGCGCTATACGACATCGGAACGCGACACCAACGGTGACGCTATCTGGGGCTATGCTCAAATCGGTTGCTACCGAAACAATCTCGATCCATCGACATCAACAGGACTGTCCTCAATGGCGACCTACGTCTCCGGTCACTGTTACCAGCCGGGGCCAGACGCGTCAGGGCGCACGGCACCAGGTGGCGAGGCGACTCAGCAGGATGCCGGGCCGTGGGATATCGCGCGAAACACGCCATCTCGCAATGCCAATGAAACTGACTCTTGGAACCTTCAGGTCGAATACGACCTCGGATGGGCGACGATGGATTTTATTGGTTCGTTCGATACGTTCGAGGGTATTCAATATTATGACGTCGACTATTCTGACGGCGATTTCGATGGTCTGGATGATCTGAACAACTTCTTCGCTGGATACGATACGAGCCAAGATACACAGTCCTATGAGCTGCGTTTGACGTCGAACCCCGATGCCAATTCTCCACTGGAGTGGTTGATCGGCGCCTTCTACTACAAGTCGGAAGCGGACTGGCAGTTCGGGTTCCTGAGCAATGGTCAATTCTTGCGCTACAACACAGCCACGAGTGATACATTTGACAGTGAGTCTACCGCTTTCTTTGGTAACCTGACCTACTCCGTCAACGATCAGTTCCGTCTCATTGGTGGTCTGCGTGTTAACGATGACCAAACTACGCTTATAGGCGGTGCTGAAGGCGGATCTTCGGACGAAACGCTGTGGAAGGCAGGACTAGAGTATGATTTCGGTGACGACGAAATGTTCTACGCTACCGCATCAACGGGATACAGAATTGGAGGCGTGAACGGATCAGCGCTGGTCGCCGCAGGAGCGCCGCCATCATATGGTCCGGAAAAGGTTACCGCTTATGAAGCAGGCATAAAGAGCACTCTGCTTGATGGCACACTGACCCTCAATGCGGCGCTGTTTCACAACAAGTACGAAGACATGCATGCGCAGTCTTTCGTAACAGCCTGTATTGATCCAAACGATCCACTGACCTGCATCGCCTCAGAATTCACCGAGAACGGCGGCGAAATCGATGCAACGGGACTTGAGCTCGAATTCAACTGGTTGCCCGGTGATGCCTGGTTCTTCAACGGCACCGCTTCATTCCTCGACTCAGAGTTCGGCGAATACAATGTTGGCCGCGTGAGCGGACTTGGTAATCTCGGCGGCCGTCAGGATGTCACCATGACGACCGGTGAAATTGTTGCTGCCGGAGGCGTTCCATCCTTGTCGCTGGCAGGCTGGACTCCAGCATTGAACCCGGAATTTACGGCCTCGCTTCAGGCCGGATATGTCTTCGATCTCGGCGGCGGGAACTACCTGACACCAATGCTGCAGACATCCTACTCTGGCGAATACTGGACGTTCGATTTCAACGTTCCGGGATCCGAGCAGGACGCCTACACAAAGACGGACCTACGTCTGACTTGGCGGAATGAGGAGCATGGTTTCGAGCTCGAAGGTTTTGTTGAAAACCTCGAAGATGAAGCCGTCATCACGCGCTCGGTTATCTTCACACCGAGCCAGGCCGATGTGCCAACCGCATCAATCCAGGCGAACTATGCGGATCCGCAGATTTGGGGTGTGCGTCTCGGCGTGGACTTCTAATCCTCCTGGCATTTGCGCGTTTCGGTTTTCCTCCGAAGCTATTGGACGCGCGAGTGTCGTATGAGGGGAGGCCTGTTCCAGGCCTCCCTTTTTTCTTATCGTGAGCATAGGCAGGCAGGCGGAATAGCGAGATGATCTTCAGCGAACGAACTCTCAGCCCTCTGATCGGCGCAGTTGCATTGATGACCACCGCCTGCGCGGGCGCCGTTCCATCAGCAGAAAGCGCGCAATCGCAACTCGTGCTCGCCGGCAGCCAATTAGACCGGCTCTCAGATATCTCCGTCGATGCACTACGCAACCGGCAGTATGGTGAGGGCGAGCTTACGGTTGTCGCGCCGATCGATCGAACCTGTACGAGCCAAGAGGCTTCAGGCGAACGGCCGCGCAAAGCGACGCGGCTGATGGCGGGATATCGATCTGAAGGACAATCGCTCTACGCTAGAATTGACATTCCATTTGGACCACCGCCGCCGCAAGGCTATCCGGTCATGGTGTTTGCGCATGGCTGGGTTGGGGCTGAAAACGCCCGCGATTGGCATTTCGGATGTACGCTGGAATCCAGTTATGGTGACATCTATGGCAATGTGATCAATGCCTGGGCCGAGGCAGGCTATGTGGTTCTCGTGCCCGGGTATCGCGGTCATGGCACGGTCGGCGGCGTCCCCGCAGAGGGGCACGCGGATATGCTGGCCTGGGACAATGGCGCCTATTTGATGCCGAGCTTCTATGCGGTTGATGTGTTGAATCTGATCGCGATCAGCCAATCGGCTGATGGGATTAACGTGCTGGATGAGAATAGTGCGCCGCGAACAATTCAGCTCGATCCGTCGCGTTACTTCATAAATGGGCACTCTCAGGGAGGCGACGTGACACTGACGGTTCTGGCCGCGACGGGTGAGGGGGCTACGTCAGAGATTGAGTTTGCTGGTGGATCGATCTGGGCCGGCAACATTGCGGACCGATTTGAGCAGTTGGCGACGTTTGAGGCCATGAGCACGAGCCCAGAAGCATTTCTCTCAGGAGATGGAACATGGACGGGAACTGCGATCGGGGCAGATGGCTCTGAGAATCCGAACTTCATTTTTGGCTTTCCGCCTGATTGGATTGGGTCGCCGCATCCAGATGATTGGACCTGGCAGACAGAAACGTATTCGCGTCCGCGCGTCGAAGAGGCGCTGCGTGCTAAGGCCACCGACATGTACGAGACTTTGAATGCGCAGGTGGGTGAATTCAGGGACCTGTCCTGGGAGTTGGAAACGACCGACGCCGGCCGAGCTTTCGTTTCGCATGATCCTCGCCTGATCGAAACCATGAGCCGGATTGGCGGGGCTTATGCTGCAGAGTTTCTAACTGAACCGCTCAACCTGCATTTCTCCGACCGCGACTATTATTCACTGCCGGCGTGGAATTTTGATCTTTGTGAGCGTGCAAATGCGGATGGCGGCGCGTGTAAAACATTCGAATATGTCGGCAACACCCATAGCCTGAGTGTGAACGAACAGAACTGGTTCTCGCCGCCCGGATCACAGGCGGGGCATGCTGCGTTCATCAATCATGATTTGTGCCGATTCAATGCGCGGGCTCAGGGCGAAGAAGCCGTTCATTGCAATGTACAGGATAATCGCTAAGACTGATTTGCATTCGAAGTCATAAGCCTCAATCAGAAGGCAGGCTTCATCGAAACTATCGGGTTGGGAGGCCTGACGATCATGGAATTTGGCGCGCTAAAT
Organism: Hyphomonas sp.; assembly: GCA_024743015.1. Lineage (GTDB taxonomy): Bacteria > Pseudomonadota > Alphaproteobacteria > Caulobacterales > Hyphomonadaceae > Henriciella. The sequence goes on from JANSXJ010000021.1 coordinate 9,849, forward strand.
TGGGCGATCGTCGCGGCGTACTTAGTCGGCAATCTGTTGCTCGGCTATGCGATGAGTCGAAAGGTGAAAACCGCGGCTGATTACCAAATAGGCGACCGCTCTGCACCATGGTGGGCCATCGGGATTTCAGTCGTGGCGACCTATGTCAGCGCGCTATCCTTCCTTGGTGGACCCGCTTGGGCCTATGGAGACGGCATGGCGGCGCTGGCCATTCATATTAACTATCCATTGGTCATATTTGTTGTTGTCGTTCTGTTTCTGCCATTCTTCTACAATAGCGGTGTGGCCTCCATCTATGAGTACCTGGAGCAGCGATTTGGTCTGGTCTCGCGAACGGTCATGTCGGCGATTTTCCTGCTGACGCAAACCGTAACGACGGCTTCTATCCTGACCGCAACTGCAGTCGTGATTACCTTCGCCACCGGGATCGATGTGCATGTGGCGATCATCGGGATGACGCTCGTGGTGCTGGTTTATACCATGCTTGGAGGAATGAACGCGGTAATCTGGACCGACGTGTTGCAGGGCGTCATCCTGTTTGTTGGCGCCGGAATGGTTCTATGGGGGCTGCTGGGAGAAGTGAGCCCGCTTTCAGGCGCGCTCGATACGCTCGCTGAGAATGGCAAGCTGAATCCAATCCGCACAGATCTGGACTTCTCGGTTGCTCCTACGGTCTGGGCTGGCGTGCTCGCCATGACCTTGTTCCACATCACGGTCTACGGAACCAATCAGATGATGGTACAACGTGCCCTGGCCGCCAAGACACTCGGTGATGCCAAGAAATCGTACCTGATGATGGGGTTTGCCGCATTTTTTATCTATTTCCTCTTTTTCTTCATTGGAGCGCTGCTCTACGTCCACTTCAAGGGTGAACCGTTCGAGCAGCCGAACGAAATTATCCTGGTTTTTGCGCAATCCCTCGCCATCCCGGGACTGATGGGGATCCTCGCGGCTGCGGTGCTATCTGCGTCCATGTCGAGCCTGTCCTCTGCTCTCAACTCCCTCGCGACAATCTCTGTTACAGACTTCTACCAACGCTTTTTCAAGGCCGAAGCCAGCCAGGCGCATTTCCTCTCAGCATCGCGCTTCTTCACGATTGTTTGGGCCGCAATGGCCATTCCGATCGCTTTTGCCTTCATCAATAGTGGTGGCTCTATCCTTGAACGACTGAGCCAGGTGGCGTCTTACTTCGTCGGTGCAAAACTTGCTATGTTCGGGCTCGGCTTTCTTTCCAAACATACGACAGAGCGCGGCTTGCTGGTTGGGGTGATTGCAGGCTTTGTGGGGCTCTATGCAATCGTCGCCGGCGTGCCGATGCTTGGAATGGAGCCTGCGAATGTTGCCTGGCCCTGGTATGTGGTGATTGGAGGGGGTATCAATATCATCGTATCCTGGGGCGCCAGCGTACTGTTGGATGGCTTCCAGAGCGACTGGCACCCGCAGACTGTGGTCGGTCAGATTCGCCGGTTCCGAGATGCCAATTTACCTGAGAAGCAGAACGGGTGGTATCTCGTGCCGGGCAGGGTCGATACGATCACATGGTACTTGCTGGGTTTCTTTTTACTGATCATAGCGTTCTTGACTTGGTTCGGCACGCTTGGTGGCTGAGCTCATCAGTAATACGAGGCCGGAAAAATTTAAATTGCATTCGAATGCAAAACTGCTAAGAGCCTTCCGGTAAGACGGAGGTTGAACATGGCAAAGTGGCTCAAAGAAGGGATTGATCCCGATATCAAGCAAAAGGCCGACGCGCAGGTGCGCAAGACGGTGGAAGACATTCTCGAAGACATTGATGCCCGCGGCGATGCCGCCGTGCGTGACTTGTCCGAGAAGTTCGACAAGTGGAGCCCCGAAAGCTACCGTCTGTCGCGCGAAGAAATCGATGCATGCTATGAAGAACTCGACGCGCAAGCGATCAGCGATATTCGATTCGCGCAGGAGCAGGTCAGAAACTTCGCGCAAATTCAGCGGAACGCCCTTCAGGATGTCGAGGTTGAAACGCTCCCCGGCGTGATACTTGGCCATAAGAACGTGCCTGTGAATTCTGTAGGCTGCTACATTCCTGGTGGAAAATATCCATTGATCGCATCAGCGCATATGAGCGTTGTGACTGCCAAGGTGGCTGGCGTGCCGCGCATCATTGCGACGGCCCCCCCTTTTGAGGGGCGGCCACATCCTGCCATTGTTGTCGCCATGGATATGGCAGGCGCAGACGAGATATATTCCCTCGGCGGCGTTCAGGGTATCGGTGCCATGGCGATCGGAACTGAAACCATTGCCCCTGTTGATATGATTGTCGGGCCAGGAAACGCCTATGTCGCAGAAGCCAAGCGACAATTGTTCGGTCGGGTCGGGATTGACCTGTTTGCAGGACCCACCGAGACACTGATTATTGCCGATGAGACTGTGGATGAGGATTTCTGCGCTGCCGATTTGCTGGGACAAGCCGAGCACGGGCCAACCTCGCCTGCGATATTACTCACCAACTCGGAAGACCTCGCCAAGCGAACCCTGGAGGCTGTTGAACGCCAGCTTGAATGGTTGCCAACCGCTGACGTCGCAGGCGAAGCGTGGCGTGAATATGGTCAGGTCATTGTGTGTGATAGTTATGAGGAGATGGTCGAGGTCGCCGACGAAATTGCCTCCGAACACGTGCAGGTCATGACCAAGGATCCAGACTATTTCCTCGACAACATGACCAATTACGGAGCCTTGTTTCTGGGGCAGGAAACCAACGTCTCGTACGGCGATAAAGTCATCGGTACCAACCACACATTGCCGACGATGAAAGCTGCCCGCTATACAGGAGGGCTTTGGGTTGGTAAGTTTATCAAAACTTGCACATTCCAACGCGCGACCCGGGAAGCCTCTGTAATGGTTGGGGAATATTGTTCCCGTCTTTGCGCTTTAGAAGGATTTGCCGGTCATAAAGAACAGGCAGATATTCGAGTGAGGCGCTATGGCCAGCAACCCGCGGAAAAAGAATCCATCTGAAACAGACGATAATATTATCCCGCTGATCAAGGGTCGGCGCGCGACGTCCTACGATGTTGCGCGCCTGGCAGGCGTCTCGCAGTCAGCAGTCTCGCGCTGTTTCAAGCCAGGCTCGAGTATTTCGGGCAAGATGCGAGAGCGCGTGATGAAGGCTGCAAAGAAGCTGGAATACCAACCAAATGCCATCGCGCGCGGATTGATTACACAACGCTCAAATCTGGTCGCCGTGCTCGTTTCTGGCCGATTGAATCTTTATTATCCCGAAGCGCTCTTCAAGATAACCGAGCAGCTGTCCTCCGCCGGCCTGCGGGCACTCTTGTTCACCGTCGACAGCGAGGAAGATGCGGAAACCGTTATCGAGCAGGCATGGCAATTCCAGGTTGATGGCGTGATTTCTGCCTCCCACATGTCCAGGGAGCAATACAAGATTCTCGAGAAGCGTCAGATTCCGGTCGTATTTTTCAACCGCTACTTTGCCGATCATCCCAATACTGTTGTCTATTGCGACCCCGCCGAGCAAGTCAGCGACCTGGTCGAGCAGCTCTACGAGCTTGGTCATCGTCGTGCGGCAATCATCAAAGGGCCTGAAAAAAATATGGTGAGCGTTGAGCGCACCAGGATTGTGACAGAGAGTCTGACCCGTACCGGCATCGAGATTGCGGCGAGCGTGCAAGGTGATTTTTCCTACGAAAGCGGTGCGGCAGGTTTTCAGCACTTACAAACACTGGATGGAGACGCACCCACAGCGGTCATCTGTATCAATGATATGATGGCGATGGGGTGTATGGATGAGGCACGATTTGTATTGGGACTGAACGTCCCGGCGGATCTGTCTATCGTTGGTTTTGATGGTATCGGCATGGGCCAATTCTCCAGCTATGAATTGACAACGATCCGTCAACCTATCGGCAGAATGTCGGAAGCCGCAGTGAAAATGATTGCAGATCGTGTTGATCGGCCAGATCAATCACACGAGAAGCGCGTCTTTGAGGGGGCCGTAATTCCTGGTGGATCTATTGCTCGCGCACCCACATAAGCGTATGACTTCGAATGCATATTCGGAGTGACGCGCGATGAAAACCAGCCAGGATCGAATTCTAACAACGCATGTCGGCAGTCTGCCGCGGTCGAAACAGGTCACTGATCTGGTGTTCGCGCGTGAGGGCGGCGAAAGCATCGACCAACAGTCCTTTGAATCAATCATCTCTGCTGCTGTAGCGGACACGGTTCGACGACAACGGCAATCGTTGGTCGATGTGGTCAGCGACGGCGAGATGAGCAAAATCTCCTACGCAACTTACATCAAGGATCGCATCACCGGGTTTGACGGCGATAGTCCTCGGCGCGCTCCCGCAGATCTCGAAGACTTTCCAGGCTTTCTTGAGCGTCAGGCGAAGGGCGGGGGGACGCCGACCTATCGACGACCAAAATGCGTCGGCGAGATCAAGGTCAAGAGCATGGCCCCGCTGGAAGCCGACTTGCGACATTTCTCCACGGCACTTGAAGGTGCGGGTCACAGCGACAGTTTCATGAACGCGGCGAGCCCAGGCGTCATTGCTCTGTTCCAGCCGAACGAGTTCTACGCCTCGCAGGATGACTACCTTGAGGCGCTGGCCGAAGCGATGCGCCCGGAATACGAAGCGATTGTTAATGCAGGGCATATCCTGCAACTCGATTCGCCGGACCTCGGGCTTGGACGACACATGATGTTCAAGGACAAGCCGCTCGAAGATTATCACCGCCTTGCAAGTCAACATGTCGAAGTTCTCAACCATGCGCTTCGCAATGTGCCTGGGGACCAGGTGCGCATGCATATTTGCTGGGGCAATTATGAGGGACCTCACCATTGTGATGCGCCTATGGAGGAGGTTCTGCCGGTGGCGCTGAAAGCAAAGCCGCAAGCTCTTTTGTTTGAGAACGCGAACCCACGCCACGGCCACGAATGGACTGTGTTTGCGGACGCGGAAAAGCGCGGAGAATTGAAAGATAAGATCCTTATTCCGGGTGTCATCGACTCGACGACGAACTTCATCGAACATCCTGAATTGGTTGCGCAGCGGATTGAGCGATTTGCGGACATTGTCGGCAAGGAACGTGTGATCGCGGGCACCGATTGCGGCTTTTCAACCTTTGCCGGGTTTGGCGCGGTGGATGAAGATATCGTCTATGCCAAACTCAAGACCCTGGCGGAAGGCGCAGCGCTAGCATCCAGCAGGCTTTGGTTATGATACTTAAAGCGGACCTTCGCGAGCAAAAGCCGCTCATCGGAACTTTTTTGAAGACACCTTCGTCGATGCTGTGCGAGGTGCTCGGGCGCAGCGATCTCGATCTGGTTTGCATCGACGCGGAACATTCGCCTTTTGATCGCCGCGATATCAATGATTGCGTCTTGGCGTTAAACCAGATTGGCAAACCTAGCCTTGTAAGGATACCAGCAAATCGCCCGGAGCATATTCTCAATGCGCTCGATTGCGGCGCGACCGGCGTATTGGTGCCGCACGTCATCACGGGTGAAGATGCGCAATTGCTCGCGGGCGACGCGCATTTCGGATCGGGCCGAGGATATGCTGGATCAACGCGGGCGGCTGGATATGGCGCCCGCACTATGGCGGAGCACAAAGCAAAAAGCGCCGAAGAAACAGTGGTGATCGCACAAATCGAAGATGCAGAGGCTCTCGAACATCTCGATGATATGTTCGCCGTCGACGCGATCGATGCTTTTTTTGTCGGTCGCGCCGATTTGTCAGTCTCTCTCGGCGCGGACGGTCCAAACGATCCAGCTGTGATTGCGGCGGTGGAAATGATTTGTACAAAAGGCAGAGCAGCAGGCGTAACGATCGGAATGTTCACCGCCAACCTTGAAGAATTGCCCAGATGGCGCGCGGCAGGCGCCAGCCTGTTCTTGCTTGGGTCTGATCACGGATTCATGTTGTCTGGGGCCGCAGATTTAGCGGCGAAGGTCCGCCAGCATTTTTAGATGCTGTAGAATTTTTCAGCCACCGTCCGGAACATCGCATCACGCTCGTCCGGTAAGTACACTTCGCAGATCTTGAGATACGTCCCCATCGTCTCTTCATAGCTCGCATAGAGCTTGTCGACAGGGAAATTCGACCCGAACGTGCATCGCTCTGGTCCAAAGATTTCGATCACCCTGTGAACAAGAGGCGCGATACTGTCCTGCGTCCATCCGTGGTTAAACATCCCGAACCCAGAAATCTTACAGATCAGGTTTGGCAGTTTTTCCAGTGCCTGAAGGCCTTGTTTCCACTCGCTCATACTCTCTGGGTCAAATGCGCTGAGCGACCCGCAATGACAGAGCGCGACCTTGAGGTCTGGGACATCAGAGAACACCGAGGCAGCGGCTTGCATCAGCGGGGGGGTAAGCTGCAGATCAAATGACAATCCCTTGCTTGCGAGCATCTGGAGGCCACGTTTGAAAAGCCTGTCACTCAACAGGCCGGATGTGCCGGTCTTGCGATCTTCTTCCGCGCTGCGCCCGATGATTTGCCTGACGCCCCGCACAGCGACATGGGCTGCATGCGCTTCGAGATCTTCGGAGACAGATTCCCGCGTCAGGTCGCAAAATGCAATGATCGCTGAGGGTAATCCATGCTGCGTCGACTGGTGCTGCAGCCAGGCCGATTCCGTCAAGCTGTCGTCGACTTCGACACCAACTTGAATGTGGACAGACTTTTTAACGGGTAGAACACCGAAGTCTGCCTTTAGGTCTTCAACGTGGTAATTTTTTTGAATCGGGGCCGGATCACCAAAGAAACGAACCGCGCCGCGCTCGGCCAGCCAGGTATGCCGACACGCGTTTAGATCCCAAAGGTGATGATGCGCGTCAACAAGATAGGGGAGATCATCCACGCCCATATCTCATCGTGGCTATTTGTCGGCGCAGCGCAATGTCGTCCCAGATGGTGGTCTGTTCGCGCACCCGGCCATTCATGACACGGAACTGGGTCACCCCGAGAATGTAGATCGGTGCCTCGCTTGGGGCCCCATAACGGCCGGCGCCGCTGTGCGTTCCTGTTGCAGTCCACCGTACGGCAACATCTCGTGCGTCTCCAAGATAGGGAATTTCCGCCACATGATCGATGGCGACGGTAAGATCTCGGAATGCCGTCAAGAGGTCGCCGCACCAGCGCGCAATCTGGTCTGGGCCATAAAGCGAAATATCACCCGGAAATTGGGCGGCGGCTCTGAAGTCAAAATGGGCTTTCAATGCGTCTTCGTCCGCGCCTGATAGACTGGCACGAAGCGCATCGACCGCAACCTGGGATGCGGGTTCGAGGGGTCCTTCACAGGCATCGCCCTTCAAAACGGCCGCACGATTGTCCGTATGAAAGTCGATCAGATTGAACCCTTTCACCCTGTCGGCTTGCGCTTGTTTTTTCGCAACTAGGTCGGGCTCGAAACCAAGTTGCAAGACAGCTGCGAGATTGTCGCGCACCAGCCATTCTTCGGTGACCTTGTTTTCTTTGCACAAGCATTCTGCAATAGTTTGGATTCGAATTTGACGACCGGTCGAAGGACCGAATTCGCTTGGCCCCTCATTGGTCATTTTTGAGGTGATCAGGTGCGAGGAATAGAACGCGCCGCCCCCCTCATCCGACCAAATAACATTGTCTGCATCAAGGCGGCGATCCGGAAAGGCCTTCAGAGTCGCCCATGTATTGTCAACGACGGTTTGCGCGCCTGAAATGTCGCCTGCCATCGTATGAATGGCGCAATCCTCAGCATACCAGTCCAGGCATTTTTCAACATCGCGATCATGCCAGATGCGCTCGGTAATTCGGATGATGTAATGCGGGAAGTCCACAAATTCTTCGGCAAAACCAGGTAAGTTCATTCGTCGGTCCGCACCTGGGGACATCATTTCCTGAATATCTGTCGTGGCGACGTGCGTGATTGTCTTGCTGCTCATTCTACATCCTATTGAGCGGTCCAGCCGCCATCGACGACCAGCGAATGACCGGTGATCATTTTGCCCGCCGGTCCGCATAAATATAGTACGGCCTGTGCGATATCGTCTGTGCTGGCGACGGTCCCGAGGGGTATCATGCGCTTCACAAAGGCGGCAAAGTCGGGATCATCCAACATCGGTTTGGTCATGGGCGTTTCGACAAAAGTTGGAGCCACAGAGTTCACACGGATTCCGCGTTCGGCAAGTTCAACCGCCATCGCCTTGGTCAGGCCTTCGATGGCATGCTTCGTCATGCAATAAACAGTGCGATTGGGCGAGCCCACATGGCCCATCTGCGAGCTGATATGAACGATCCGGCCGTCCCTTGGCATGCAATTCAAGACTTCGCGAGAAACACGATAAGTGGTCCGCACATTGAGGTCGAGCATCCGGTCGAGCACATCATCGGTAATCTCGTTCATCGGTTTTGGAACGTTCGTGCCGACATTGTTGACCAGAATATCGATACGGTCCTGTGAGTTGAGAAAGTGCAGAAACTCATCGGATGACGCATCTCCGGACCATGGAGTGCAGCGCCCAGGGCACGCCAATACAAGTTGGTCCAAAGCATCCGATGGACGGGCGACCGGGATGATATCAGCGCCGGCCGCATAAAGGGTTTCACAAATCGCGCGACCGATCCCGCGGCTTGCGCCCGTAATCAGCGCTGTTTTACCGGTCAGCGCCCC
>JANSXJ010000041.1 GCA_024743015.1 Hyphomonas sp.
GATAAGTCAGCGTCTCATCGTCAGTGAGCTTGCCGATCTCAGCGAGACAGGTGGAGAGGAGATCAAAGACCCTGTCTGCATGTTGCTGGAATGTCTCGAGGCGATGCCGCCAGGTCGCGGCGTCTTCGGTTTCGGCCCGCTGGATCAGGGCCTTCTCGGCCCGGCCCGTGGCATCAGCAGGGGGTAGCCAGAGCAGTGTAAGATAGTAGGAACTCTCGAACCTTGTACCGGCTTCTTCTGCCTGTAGCGCGCGTTCCTGATCGATCAGCCACGTCAGCGCATCGGGAAACTCAGCTTCCGGATAGTCATGCACTTCATGGCGCTGTGCCTCGAAGAAGAGTGCCCAGCCGGAGCCGAAGCGGCGCAGCACATTATTGACCCGCGCCATGACGGAAACGAGTTCTTCTTCCGTGGAGCTTTCGAGGTCAGGGCCTCTGTATCTGAACGTGGTCTGGAAGCTGCCATCCTTGTTGAGCACGACACCCGGCTTGGGCATGCATGCCCATGGGAGATAGTCCGCCAGCAGCGTGGGCGTGTCGGCATATTCTTTCAGATTCAGCATGTCAGATGCTCCTTGTGTCTGGTGGAGCGGCTCGCAACGGCCATGAAGTCCGGATCGCTCCGCGCCATGAAGACGGCAGCTGAGTGGCCGAGCACCCAGAGGAGGAGCCCCGGTATCCAGAGCCGCAGACCGAGCGCGAGCGCGGCGGCCAGCGTACCGATGGCGATGGCTGCACTTCGCGGCGCGCCAGCCATCAGGATCGGCTCGGTCAGCGAGCGATGCAGGGGGATTTCATAGCCGTCAGCCATTAGATCAGCGCTCCGCCGCCGAAGCTGAAGAAGGTCAGAAAGAAGCTTGTCGCAGCGAACGCGATAGACAGGCCGAACACGATCTGGATCAGCTTGCGCATGCCGCCTGACGTTTCACCGAACGCCAGCGTCAGACCCGTGAGGGTGATGACGATGACCGCCACAATCCGGGCGACCGGCCCTTCGATCGATTGCAGGATCTGATCAAGCGGGCCTTCCCAGGGCATGCCCGAGCCAGCCGCATGAGCAGGACCGGCGATAAGCAGTCCGATGCCGATGGCGGCAGCGACCTGAACCGTCCGGTTAACGGCGCGCAGTTGATTATAGAGGATCATAAGGAGGTTCCTTCTGTGACAAGTGAAAGGCAGCGGGAGACAAGCGGGGCGGTGTTATAGCCCTCGCCATTGAAACCGGTGACACGCAGTGCCTCTTCGACACGGCGCTGACCGCCCGCTCGGCTCATGAAAACGACGACATCGATTGCTTCTGCGATGAGATCGAATGGCGCGCGGGGTGTTGCTTCGAGCGTCAGCTGTTCAAGGCGCTGAAGCGCGCCGTATACGGAATTTGCATGCAGCGTCGTGATCCCCCCGGGATGGCCGGTGTTCCAGGCCTTGAGCAGATCGAGCGCTTCTGGTCCGCGCACTTCGCCGACAATGATCCGGTCGGGCCGTAGCCGCAGGGTGGAGCGAACAAGGTCCTGCAAGCTCGTACTGCCGCGATGGGTTCTGAGCTGAACAACATTCCGCGCTGCGCATTTAAGCTCTCTTGTGTCTTCGAGAATGACGATACGATCATCGCCAAGACCGGGCTCTGCGAGCAGCGCATTGGTGAATGTCGTCTTGCCGGAGGAGGTTCCGCCCGCGATCAGAATGTTGGCATGGGTATGTATGGAATCCTTCAACGCCTCGGCGAGCGCAGGCGCCAGCGCGCCCTGGTCGACATAGTCTGCAAGTTCAAAGGGCGTTGTCGCGGGTTTGCGGATCGAAAAGCATGGTGCCGTCGAGACAGGCGGGAGAAGCCCTTCAAACCGCTCGCCGCTGCCGGGGAGTTCGGCGGAGACGATTGGGGAGGCGCGGTTTGCAGCTTCTCCCACCCCGGAGGCGACCAGGAGAATAACGCGTTCCCGGTCGGAGGTGGAAAGGGTATGTTTTGAGACTGTGAGACCGATGCCGGCTTTTTCGATCCAGACGGACCCGTCTGGGTTGGCCATGATTTCGATCGTGTCAGGGGCGTCGAGTGCCTCACGCACCACTGGGCAGAAGGCTGTGCGCAGCATGGCGCTGCGGCGGGCTTCTGTCTGCGTATGGTGCGTGGGTTGACCCATCGTTCTGCGCTCCTGTCACTTGGGGTTGGTGTGACTGAAGCCTCGCAGGCAGATGGCATTTCCGGGAGTGTGAATGGCGACCAATGGGAGCAAGACCCGGCATAAGCTGGCTTATTCAGGCAAAGTCCAGCAATGGTTTGAGCCAGCGCAATTCGCGTCTCGGGAGAAACATGCGCTTGTGTGGTTCCTGTGGTTAATAATGCAACACGCTGATTTTAAATGTGTTAATATTCAAATCTATTCTGTTAACATCTTTGAGTTTGGCCTCATTCTTGCCTGAAATTCCCCAATCACGGGAGGCGCAGAATGAAGACGTATGCACTGAAAACAGATGAGACGCTGAAAAAATACAACTATCTCTGGCGCATGTCGCGAGACCGCTGGGCCTGGGAATACCTACGGCGAAACAAGGATTTTCGCAAAGACGCAGCGCTCCATTCTGCTGATGATATCTCGGAGATGACCGCGCCATGCCGTAATGCCAATATCCGCCTATTGCGATCACGCGTACCGCAAAAACTGGCCGCCCGTTGGGGCTTGGTCTTCATGCCTGATCCGTCTTTGAACGGGATAGATGCTGATGCGGTTTGGCTAAAAACAGCATTTCCTGACCAGGTCGAAGTGAACTGCACGCCGCGTGCAGAAGGCCAGACGTGCGATATCTGGGACCGTACGGTTCCGCACACCAAAATTACGCACGTAACGGACAGGGCTCAGCGAGAGTTTCTTCTCCTGCGCGGCAATGGCTGTGTCGCTCAAGTTCGTTGCACGGGCCAGACACTGCTCAGCCTCGAACCCATTCGCATGAAACTTCAGATTTCTGACATGGAGACCTATGAGCAGAAGCTGAAGGCCCAGAAGGAAGGTATGCGCATTTTCGGCAATGATCCGGAAGCTGAAACGCCCCAGTGGAGAAAGAAAACTCAGATCCTAAGAGACGGACTGATTGCGCTGGATTGTCTTGAGCTTGGTATGACCCATCGAGAAATTGCGGTTGTCCTCTATGGCAAAACGATCGTGGATGCCGAATGGGGTGTCACATCCATGAAGAGCACCACACGCTATCTTATAAACAAGGCCAAAGCGTTGCGCGACGGCGGTTACCTCGTTGAACTGCTCGGGTCTCAACTGAGACCTGACCGACTTGCGGCGTGATTTCTGAATCTTCCTAATACCGGACATAACGAACCCCCAGTTTGATTCCATTGGCAGACATCACTGGATGGTTTGGATGAACTCGGTTCAGAGGCCGAAATGTCTAGTTGCGTTCAACTGGTGTCAGTCGACGAACCCGCCGCCCATTGACTAGGGCGATATAAAGATCGGCGACATTTTCGCTCGTTCCGACTATCACCATCAGGAAATTACGCAGTTCCGATTTTGACGTACGAAATAGCTTCTTGGCGCTGACCACATCAATGCTTGATGGGGTGGGCTTGAATTCTGGATGACTATGCCAGTCGCCAAGATAGTGAAGGCCGGCAGTAAAGGCTTGATCGATTTCCGCCTGTTCTGTGGCTTGCAGCCTTGAAAATCGGAATCGTGAACGAACATCGTCCCGGCTTGGAGTAGTAACGGTGATGATGTGAACAGCATCACCGGTGAACGCTCCAAATAACTGTCCGCCTGATTCAGGTTGAGATGGATTGAGCTGGCGTTCTGAGTAGAGCGTTTCGAGCGCTCTCGCGTCAAAGATCAGTCGCTTAGATGTCCGACCAAGCGCGCGCGACGGTAATCGATGTATCAGTGGCGTCATGCGTGCGAACTGCAAAGCGGGCACTCTGGACCAAGCGTCCACGGGCGGGAAACACGGGCACCATGAAGTCCAGTATCGAACTCGGATTTAAACGCGGCGGAGCGCTCAGCGGCTCCTGCAGCTAGGTCTTCATCGCTGGCAACCCAGATGCTGTGGCGTGCGCCAGCAGGTGTCGCTGTAAGATTCTTTAAGGCTTCAGAGGCGCAAAAGCCGCTGGTGAATGCGAGTTGGGCCGCCCCATACGGCGTGAAGGCACCCCCGCAAGCTGGTATTTGACGCCACACCGCAGATTCGTCCTGTAACGTCGCTTCTAGCAAAGGCTTTCCAAGGTGATTAAACCCGCAGCGCAGACAGGGACCGTTTGGGAGTGTCAAAACGCTATGCGCTGCAAGCGCTTGAGGTTCGTGCCAGATGGTTTGCAGCGGGATTTCCCAACTTCGGCCCGCGTCCGCAATCAAACTCATAGAGGCCCATTCGCCCGTAGCCGAGATAACAAGATCGGCGGAATCCAAGCCCGGCAATTTTTCAATGACGCCGATATCGACATGAGCGTCATGGTCGTCGACACCGCGCATATGGGGGAATCGTTTGGTCAAATGCTTGGCAAGCGCCTTGGCCTTGTTTTGGTCGACATGATTGGCGCCAAGAGGGTGACGAGAAGTATTGGTTCGATCCAAGTACTGCCCATCATAAAGCGTGAAGTGGCCTAGACCGGCTTGCGCCAACAGGACGGCCACGCTCGCGCCCAACGCCCCACATCCGATGATGAGCGCAGACGCACTTCCTAATTGCTCGATATCTCTATTATGATCGCGTCCATGCACCCAGGCCGGGTCGACGCGATCGACAATCGCTTTTTTGGCTTGGCGTGCTGGCGATGTGGCATATCGCTTCGAATGAGCGGTTGGAATGCGCCCCGGCCTGAATCCCTTTTGCAGTTTTTTCTGATCGGGTCGTTCGAGATAAACTGCGCCAAAACACGCGCCCGTTTCAACTGGCGCGCCGATGAGCAGGTCAGCGGTTTGAGAGACATCGAGTAACGGGCCATAATCGCGTTCGCTACCAGCGCTCTGGCGGATCAGGGCTTCAACATCGCTTGCATTTGCGGGATAAGCGTCCGGGACTAGCGGTTCATCAAGCCAGACCAAGACCGCATCATCAAATTTCCAGCCTTCGTCGGGGGACGGCCCGTTTGCATTATCGAGCCAACTACAAAGCACTTCGTCAGTCTCGCCAAAGACCCTCACAAGCGATGTCTTGCTTTGACCGCGCCAGACGCGAATGCGGCGGGTCGGCCCGTGGGGGCGAACGAGGCTTCGATAGATTGGTGCGTTCTTATCAGTAGCGAGACTCCAATAGGACTGGAACTCTGCTCTGAACGCTGCATCATGGTTTTCTAATTTGTTGCGCGCAACCAAAACGCGCGCTTCTTCGATGAGATGCGCAGCGACCTGGTTCGGACTGAGGGCGTCAATGTTCGTCTCTGCTGGATAGACACAAAGAAGACCAAGACGTTCAACGTGCGGCCAGACGAGAAGAAAAGTTTCATCGCCCAGTGCAATGCGCGGTGCTTGATAAGGAAAGGCGCGGTCCAGCAGCAAGCGCAATGGAGGTTTGCCTGGAAGGTGCCATCCATAATCGACACCGTGGCGATGATAAAGTTTTAGATCGGCCTTGCTGAGCGCTTTGGCACCATATTCACTGATGAGAAAAGTGCCAAGAGTATTGGCGAGTTCGGTCCTGACCGCAGAAAATCCTTTTTGCACTGTCATGCATTAGTGCGGCCACCGCCCTTAGAGACCGCTTCCTTCGGTTCCCACCTTGATTTTTCGCGCGCTGCCGAAAGTGCGGCGACGCCTGCTGCTAGTCCTGCAGCGACGGCAAGGCCAGTCGCGAGCCCATCATTAGACTTGGCAGCATTCGCGTTAGCCGTTGATTTTCGATTTTTGAAATATGTGTTCCCATAGAGATCGGACCATGCGTCAAGTGCATCGTCTTCGCTTTTTGCTGAAGCAATTGCATTGAGGTGTGTCGTCAAATCATTGAGGCGCTGAAGAAGATAGTTTGCCCGAGCATCCTCGCCGCCAGCAACTTCATCGTAAGGCGGCACCGGGCTATTGATGACCAAATTCCATTGAAGGCGATTTCGCATAGCGAGTAAGGTTGCATAAAGGGCGTAATCATCGCGCCCCTCACTCGCCACGAAACATTCTGCCGCAAGAATGGTAGTGCCATATCCAGACAGGATGCGTTGGCGCCAACTTTTGCGGCTATTGGTCAGCTTTTTAATATCGCGAACGATCCGGCGAAACTGTCGGCCGTTTTCGGTGTCCGGGCTGAGATTCTGGTTGGTCTCGTCAAACCAAGTTGATACGTCGCGCGCATCGGAGCGAACCCATTCCGCTCCGGCGAGTTCGACGTATTCTGCCTCGCCTCCGAACGCATCGGTCTGTGTGACTATCCTGTACACTGGCACGTCAACGTTATAGCCCGCGGCGTAAAGCACCCGAATACAATTCGTGTGCAATTCAGGCGGCGTCGCAAACGATCCATCATTGAGGGCATCATAGACCATTTTGCGCGCTTGAAGAGAGCTCACTTCTCCGCCACTTGGTCCAATCAAGGCTGCCTGGCGAAAGTAAACCCCGTCATCAATATCATAGTCTTTGTCTGGATATTTCACCATGGTCTTGTCAGCGTACGAGCCCTGGCTCGCGAAAAAGGCGGGTGCCGGTTTGTCTTCGGCTTTCAGTCTGTTTTTGATCCGAGAGCGGTTGGCGTCGCGGCGGTCGCGCATTTCATCTCGCTCGACTTGCGGCAGTGTGATCTCGTCGTTGTGGTAGGCGACAATATGTTTATGGCAATCGATCATGATGATACTCGGCATATAAAAATTTCGGCCGACATTCACGGCCCACAAAACACATGATATAGTGTCAGTTCTATATACGTTCTCGGCACATATAGTGCAAGAGCCAAGGCGGAACGAAGCTCCACCTGGAACTCATAAGGTGATTCTGATGCTAGGTATCGACCAAAAGCTGACCCATTTGATAGGTTTCTCGCGCGTAGCTTTCGACACCGCTCAGGCGTCTCAATCCTGGGCCTCAAAACTGCAATGGTCGTTGGCAGTTATCGCAGCGATTGCAGTTTTCTTGCCGGGTGAAACCTGGGCTATGATTATGGCAGGACTGTCCTTTATGGGCGCGCTCATCGTTACCGGTCTTGGTTTGCGTCAACGAAAATTCCGACGGTACGGTGAGCGGGTGCGTAGGGCTACTCTGCTTGCAAAAGGCCTGGGACATGAATTATCCGCACATGAGTATCGCTGCATTGAAACCGGATTCGAAGGCGACGCGGAGCGTGTGGCTGATAAGGCTGACTCCAATTACTATGCGAGCAGGTTACCGCCTGGCGAAGATCGGCTGATCGAAAATCTATATGAAAGTGCATTCTGGTCTAAAGATCTTTATCGCCATAGCTCAAAGCGCGCCTGGATAAAGTTTGGAGCAATGATGGTCGCAGTGATCATGATCATGATCATGACAATGCCGTTTCTAGAAGGTGATATGGAAATCGTGATTTCCCGCGTCGTTTTGGTGATCATGACGCTTTTGGTGTCACGCGAAGTGCTTGGGGATGCGATGGACTATGCTGCCGCCCAGCACGAACTAGAGCTCATCTTAGAGCGTTTGGAAACGCTGAAGGACAAAGCAGATAAAACCGCCGATCTCATGCTGATTCTCGGCGACTACAATGCATCAGTTCAGTCCGCCCCAATGCCGCAGTCGGGTGTGTACGAAGCGCGACGCGCCTCGATCGCTAAAGCCTGGGATGCATATAAAGCATGCTAAGCTTAGCGCCCGTCGGCACTTGATTTCTCGTTTATGTCAAATCGTTGGCGATGGCCCAATGGTATGCGCACAAGCTCGATTCCTCTGCAGGCGTTTCAAGCTATTTTCGCTTCGTCTCTTTTTGCTCGCTGAGCGGTCGCCACAGCGTTATTCCGAAACGGCAAAAATGCGCCTGATGCCTATAGATATCTGTTCCTCCGAAGCGGATGCGTATCCGAGCGCGAGCGCATCGTTGGCTGGCGTAACCGAGATATCGTAACGAGATACAGGCGGCACAAGTACGTCGTTTTTCGCTGCCGTTTCAGACAGGTTCGATGCAGACATCGAGCTCGGTAGCGTCATCAAGACGCTCAAACCTGAGTCTAGCCCCGTGAGAGTTGCCGGAGAATTCATATCCTTGAGCGTATCGGCAACTTTTCGCCGCTTGGACGCATAGATACGGCTCATGCGATGGACGTGTTTCTCAAAATGGCCCTCTGCGATGAAGATGGCCAGTGCCATTTGCAGCGGGGCGTTGGGGGCATATTCCGATATCGTGCGATAGGCCGCCATGGCATCAATCACTGCGCGATTTGCGATGGCAAAACCAATTCGCAGTCCGGGAAACATGGTCTTTGAAAAGGTGCCGCAATAGATCACTGAATTCGGAGACAGCGCCGCCAGTGGCACGAGCGGTGGGACATCATAGCGAAACTCGCCGTCATAATCGTCTTCGATGATCAGCGCGCCATTTTCATCAGCCCAGTCTATCAGGGCACGGCGGCGCTCTAGCGACAGCCTGTGACCAGTTGGAAACTGGTGGGATGGCGTAACGTAGACGAGTTTCACGCCGTGATTGCCTATCGGTAAGTCATCCGTTCGCAGGCCATTTTCATCCACGGGACAGGTTAGAATGCCTGCCCCGCAGAGCTCAAATGTCTGGCGCGCCAGCGGGTAGCCTGGGTTCTCAATTACGACCTTTGTGGCTTCATCCAGATATAGTCTGGAGAGTATGTGCATCGCATGGACTGAGCCATTTGTGATGATGATCTGGTCGCTCGTCGCAGACAGTCCCCTTGCTCGCCGCAAATAGTCGAGAATGTTCTGCCTAAGCACCTCGTCGCCGCGTGGATCGCCATAGTCAGAACTCGGCAAACGGCTTGCTGCAGCCGACATGCATCGCCTCCATACGTGCAACGGAAAAGCTTCAAGCGAAGGTCTACAGGGCCTCAAATCAATGACGTTTCTGACTTCGATGTCGATGTCCGGCTGAGGCAGGTTTTGTAGCAGCGGGACGTCCCCGGCGCTACCGGCTGCGCTGTCTGACGTGAATAAATCCACTGCGGCACGGGAGACATATGTACCCGAACCCGCACGCGCCTGGAGGATGCCCTCAGCCACCAACAGGTCAATTGCGACGGTCACTGTTCCGCGTGCAACACCCAGATTACGCCCGAGCTTCCGCGACGCCGGTATGCGGTCCCCGGCCTTCAGTTCTCCAGAAGCGATGGATTGCCGGATATGCTCGGCGATCTGCTGAGATAATGGTCCGCGTTCCGGATCCAGAGCGAATCTGAGCTGAATTTCCGCGTCTTGTAGCCTCATAATTGGACCATTGAGTATGTTTTTATTTGGATCAACTCATAAGGCCGCTTTTGCTGTAGGTAAACTCCAGCGAAGAAAGTCATGCGAAATGAATGATCTCGATCAGCACAAGGTCTTGCAGCGCCTTTCAGATGCATGGGGCTGCAGAGATATCGAAGCGGTTCTGGCGTGTTTCTCGCCAGATGCTGAGTACTATGCGTCTGTTGGTCCGCTACCTGGAGAACTGGCAAAGGGTCATGACGGTATTCGCGATCTGATCCGGCGAATGTTCCGCCATGACAGTGGTGCGGTCGGCTGTGTGGGAGACCCGATTTGCACGACATCAACAGCCTTCTGGAAGTGGCGGTATGAGCTGCCGAACGGATCGACTGAGCTTGGATGCGATGTCTTCGAATTCTGCGACGGCAAAATTGCGTTGAAGGATGCGTATCGAAAAATCAAAGCGCTGACGCCGAGATAAGCGAGGACGATCATGAAGCTTAACCTGCACCCCTATCGCCCTCGATACATTGTATTCGACGATATCTGGTCAATCGATAGCTTGAGCCTGAAGGCCTATCTCATCACTGAAGATCGCGACCAAACGGTCCCTCAGGAGCTGATTGCCAGCGCGAAACGCTACATTACGGGCGCGCTGCCTGATGCTCGTGCAGACGAAGGCCACGATCACGGTCTGGGTTATGTCGTCATTCACATGGGCGACATGGCGACATGGGTCGTGACGCGATGGTGGGCACACGACAATGTCGGGATGAGTATGCTGGCTTCCGCAGATCCAGGAACCACAGACTTTCTGTCCGCAGATCACCGCCACTTCTGCGCCTGTGTGTGGGAGCACGTTGTCGTCAATCATGAGCGTGACGCCTGGGTTCGCGAAGCGATGAGAGCAGATGGAACCTCTGAGGCCTATCTCGAAAACAGGTTGCAAGATGGGTACTATTAGCGTCGGCGAAGTCCGAGAGTTTCGAGAACAAGACGCATCGCAGCTATTGGAACTGATGCGGGGCCTTGCAGAGTTTGAAGGCTATATTGACGATTTCGCAGTTTCTGAGTCTGATCTTATCGCCAATGGTTTGGGCGAGAACCGAAGATTTCAAGCCTTTGTCGTTCCGGATGAAGTTGAAACGCAACTGCTCGGCATGGCTGTCACCTACATCATACCCTGGACATATGATTTACGACCTGTGGTCGTTCTGAAAGAGCTCTTTGTACGCAAAGAGGCGCGACAACATCATATAGGACACGCTCTGTTCGATCGGGTCGTCGATCTGGCCAAAGCCCGCAAGGCCTCGAAGGTTCAATGGACAGTGCTTCGGGGCAATGCCGCAGCGGTCAACTTCTATCAATCTCATGGCGCACGACCAGATTATATCTGGGAGACTTGGCAGCTGCCACTATGAAGGAACAATCGCTGATGAAATTGCTTCTCCTATGGTTTGGCAAGTGCCTTGGACTGATTGTCGGGGTATCTTTGGGCGCGGCAATGCTTGGGGTTCCATGGATACTTTATCTCGAAAACCGTGCGGGCCACGACGTCGACCTCACGATCCTCACGCGCCTGCCTTTGGAAGTCTGGGCTTTGATTTCAGGCTTGATTGTTATTGCCCTCCTATTGCGGCTTGAGCGCGCAAAGCTGAGCGACGCCTATCTTCACAGGAACGGCTTTCTATCGCATTCGCTCGTTGGTGGGGTAATAGGTATTCTCGCGGCTGGCCTTTCAGCGGTCATAGCCTTGCTGGCGGGGCAGGTGGAGTTGAACCCGGACTTTATCGCGGTTCCGCTCCCCATGTTGCTCCTGCTTGGGCTGAGCGTGTTCCTCAACGCTTTGTTGCAAGAGATGATGTTCAGAGGATACGTGTTCCACGTCTCCAAGAAGGCTTTTGGGGTCACCTTTGCCGTCATAATGTCCTCGCTCGGTTTCGCGCTCGTCCACGGCAGTGTTTATTCAGGCCTTGAAGGTCTGTTTGCCGCAGCGAGTCTGATGCTCGCAGGTCTGGCGATGGCGTTCATGGTGCTAGCAACCCGGTCAATCTGGCTGGCCACGGGATATCACTGGGGCTGGAATATGTCGCAGGCATTTCTATCCGACGAGGTCGCTAACAAGGCGTATACTGAAGGCGCACCGCTGATCGTCCAATCCAGCTTGTCGACCGGGATCAGCGTCGAACACACCCTGCTTGGGTTGCTCGGGCCAGCATTCGTTGCGTTCCTTGCGTTTCTGTTCTGGCGATATCGTCTGAGCCAAATCGGCGGCTCCGAGCTCTATCGCGAAGCGACTTCGCCGAGATGCGTAGAGTTCTGACGCTGCTTGGCAAATGGAGTTTTGCACTCATCGGAGCGCCGCCGAGAGCCGTCGACACTTTGTTGAATTGTTCGGCGCAGCGCCATGAAATGAGTGCCATGAAAGACATCCATACAATCACGTTTCGAGACGCTACGCAGCGCGATCTGCATGCCATCGTTGCGCTTCTTGCCGACGACATTCTGGGGTCTCAGCGCGAAGTGTTGTCTGATCCGCTGGACCAGAAATACGTCGAGGCTTTCCAAGACATCGAACAACAGACAGGCAATCGAATGTTAGTCGCCTTGCTTGGGCCAGATGAAGTAGTAGGGTGCCTTCAACTGACAATCACGCCTGGTCTCGCACGATTGGGATCGCGACGTGCGACAATCGAAGGCGTCAGAGTGAGATCGGATCAAAGAAGCACCGGCCTCGGCGCATTGATGTTTGCATATGCGATCGAGGAAGCTCGGCAGGCAGGCTGCGAACTTGTCCAACTTACGACAGACAAGAAAAGAGCCCGTGCACACCGATTCTATGAACATCTCGGCTTCAAGTCCACGCATGTTGGCATGAAGCTGGAACTGTAGATTTCCTTCGTCTCCTTCTGCTCGCATTTCGGAAGCGGCGAGCGTCCGTCATGGGGCGATTTTAAGCCGCTCATCCGATAACTGTTTTCGGCGTAATAGCGGAAACTGAGGCAACAGCCTCAAACGCTCGAGTCTGACAGCTCTGTCGCAGTTATGAAATTTCGCGTATAGCCGAGGCATGCTTAGCGACTACGAACTTGTATTTCTGATTGGTGAGACGTCCTCCAATATCTCGGATATGGCTATCAACGCCTTTTCGGTCATTTCGGCATATCTATTAGTCGGGTTTTTCCTAGCGGCGAGACTTAGTCGGCCGATGTGCCTGTTTGTTCATGCGCTCTATCTCGTTGGTCTCGTGATGCTCGGGTTTCAATTGAGCAAGCACATGGCGATTGTTGCAGCTGCCGTAGATCAATTGAAACAGCGAACGGTTGAGACGGGCAGTCTAGCTTGGCACCCATCGAATGCGTCCCCCGCATGGTATATGGACGCCCAACCCATGGCTGCGACCATACTCTTTTTGTTGATCGCGATTGCGTCGATTTGGTTTTTCGAAACGTGCCGAAAACGAGAGTTCACGGGTTTTCCGCTCAATAAAAGATCTTCGGATTCCGTCGCGGACCTGGATTAAGTTCAGCGGAATGAAAGCGTAGATTTAGCATCCAACAAAAGACGCCCGACACGACCGAACGTGACCCGAAGAAGGCACTACCAGAGTCCGCTCTGGGGCGAGTTTAGGACGCCGGGATCATGCTAGTCTGCGTACTTCATGCCTGTTTTGGATTTCCGAGAAATCAATCGTCTTCGCTCCGGCACTTTGATTAAGTCTTCGAGCTCGCGGTATGCGCACCTACCAACCCAAGCCATTTCCGCGTGACCGCTATCGATAAGCTCCAAAGCGAAAATACACGCTTTTTCGTGGCTATCGGTGTTGCTTTTTCCGAACTCTCTAAGGGCCCAACAAGAAGCCTGTCGAACATGATCCCTATCATCCGGTGCTGATTGCCGGATCGTATCCAAAATCAACGTTGAAACATCATCGGCGAACGTTTCCGCGCGCATACAATAGTTGGCAATTAGTGCGAGACCTGCTCGTTTCGTGTAGAGTCGGGGATTAGAAGCCCACTTCACGCCCCAATCCAGCGCATCTGCTCGACGCGCCACAATCGCTTTCACGAACAGATCACAGGTGCTCCAATCGTTAAGCTCCGTCACCCAAGTCTCGATGAGAGCTTTGTCGATGAGTTTGGGCGGTAGCAATAAAATCGCTAAAGCCTTGGCCTCGACGAATTGCGAGGACCATAACTCCTCTGCAAGCGAACGGTCCTTAGCAGTCTTCTTCGCGAGCGCGCGGATGTCACTCGTCGAAACTCCTATGACCGTCTCCACTGGGACCATTCGTTTTTCGGCAACGTCGAGAGGGTTTTTACTGCTTTGCGCTCTCAATTGTTCGATGATTTCGGCGGCGCTCGTTTCCATTTGCCTACCATATTGCGGTGGTTATCGCTCGGCAATTAGCAAAACTACCTTTCAGCAAGCGTCCGGTTTAGGGCGACTTAAGCCGCTGAGCTAATAACTGCTTTTGATGCTGTGGACGGCGTGCCCCACCCAGCTCCGCGGAGCTGGTAATGTGAAGGTATCCACACCGCCAACATTAGGAGCACGCCTATGGATAAGAGTATCACAGTTATCGGCTTAGATTTAGCCAAGTCGGTTTTTCAGGTTCACGGGATCAACGCGGAGGGTGAGGTAGTCGTCCGACGCAAACTCAGCCGGTCCCGAGTCCTTGCCTATTTCAATCAACTGGAACCGTGCCTGGTCGGCATGGAAGCCTGCGCAACAGCCCACTATTGGGGCCGAGAGCTGAGGGCGCTTGGCCATGATGTGAAGCTGATGCCGCCTCAGTTCGTGAAGCCGTATTTGAAGAGCCAGAAGAACGATATGCGCGATGCCGAAGCAATTTGCGAAGCAGTCACCCGGCCAACGATGCGGTTCGTGCCGATCAAGACACCAGACCAACAGGCGCTTCTGGCTCTGCATGCCGTGCGCGATCACTGGGTGCGTCTGTCGACCAGACTGATCAATACATTGAGGGGTTACCTCGCAGAGTTTGGTATCGTCGCTGCCAGGGGTCGGATGGGTGTTGAGGCCATCCTCGACACCCTGGCTGACGATCAGGATGAGCGCATCCCTGATCTGGCGCGGGAGTGTCTGATGCCACTCGCCAATGAGCTCCGACATGTGAAGCGGCAAATCCTGGAAACTGATCGCAAGATCATGAGAGCGCATCGGTCTAGTGATATGTGTCAGAGATTAGAGACCATCCCTGGCGTTGGACCGGTCATCGCAACACGCGTGGTTGCTGAAGTCCCGGATCCGAGGGTCTTTAAATCCGGCCGCGCCTTCTCCGCCTGGGTTGGACTTGTGCCCAAACAGCATTCAAGCGGCGGGCGGGATCGGATGGGGCGGATCACCAAAACGGGGAACCCAGAGCTGAGGCGCTTACTGGTTGCTGGCGCGATGTCGATGATCATCCGAGCCAAACAGCTTGGCTTCACTAAGCATCCATGGCTCAGCCGTTTGCTGGAGCGCAAACCGATGATGGTGGTTGCGATCGCTATGGCCAACAAGATAGGCCGCATGATCTGGGCCCTGATGGTCAAAGGAGAAAGGTTCAATCCGGCAAAACTAATGCCGGTATAAAGTCGCCGCGCTGATCAGGCGCAAACGAGATTGGTGAGAGCATAAGGAGGTCATGCAGAACCGGAGTTTCTGACAAGTGAGGACAATCCACTCGCGAGCCAGCACCTTTGAGTGCGTGCTTTTGTAAGGAACCTCATCTTGCGGAACGCATGATGGCCAGCGGCATCCGAAAGCCGTCTCGACAGGCCGAACAGATGCCCGCTAACGGCCAACCTGCAAATGACCAACTAAAATCTCTTGCCAAGGGGGCGCCGTCCACAGATGCTCGCTTAACAGCCACCTCAGTCTCCATCCGCCTCAATATCTCTCCCATCAGTCAGGTGGGCGGACGGTGCGTCTGCCAGAGCGCGGTCGCCGCGCAAGGGGGCGGGACTTTGTGATCTTTGATCGTCTTTAGGTCCCATACCTACGGCTGCCCCTTGCGCAGCGCCCTTGTCCGCTCTGGCTGAGCACCTCCTCGCCGCCCACCCGACTGCCGGGAAAAGAATGCGGGCGGCGCGAGGAGACTGACATGACTGACCAGATAGCAACCCCTGCACCTCTTGTCGCAGACACTGCACCCCCGATTTTAGACACGCCGCGTATCTATGTGGCTTGCCTTGCCGCCTATAATAATGGCCGCCTGCATGGGCGCTGGATTGACGCCACCGACCCGCACGACGTGTGGCAGGCAGTGAGCGCCATGCTGGCCGCATCACCGGAGCCGGATGCCGAAGAATGGGCGATCCACGATTACGAGAATTTCTACGGCTGCAACATTTCAGAATATGCAGGCTTTGACACCGTGTGCGCACTTGCTGCCTTCCTTGAAGAGCATGGCGAGCTAGGCGCGAAACTCTACAATGAACTTACCGAGGACTTGGACCAAGCCCGCGCGGCCTTCGACGATTATGCCGGAGAATATAAAAGCGCGGCGGACTTTGCCGAGCAGCTGCACGAGGACACCGGAACCGAGATTCCGGACTCGCTTCGCTACTATATCGACTGGCAGGCGCTGGCCCGCGACATGGCGCTGAACGGTGAGATCATGGTGTTCCAGACGGGCTTCGACGAAGTCCACGTGTTCTGGAGCCGCTAGTCATGAACTTCACAACACACTTTCAAACCTTCGTGTGTGAGGGCGATAGCCTTACATGCGAAGTCGCAGGCTTCGAGGTCACCGCGCGTATTGTGCGCGATGATTGCCCTGATGCACCCAACGAGCGGCAGGAGGGATTCTGGCCGTCGCTCTACAAGGACGCACCAGGATTTATCGGGCCAGGTAATAATTTCCGCCAGCGCTTTGCGCAGGCGCAAGCCCGCGCCGAAGCTGTCATGGAAGCATGGCGCAAGGATGAATGGTTCTATTGCGGGATTGTTCTGTCCATCAGCTTTGAAGGCGTCTTGTTGGATGACAATGCCGTCAGCCTTTGGGGCATAGAAGCCAACTATCCCGAGAGCGATAATGCCTACCTGACCGACGTCGCTAACGAGCTTCTGCCCGAAGCGTTGGACACAGGCCGCGTGGTGCTGGCACGGCTCACCAGCCGCGCCGCAGCCCTTGGACACGGGGCGTCGCCATGAACCGTATCTTCGATCAGCTTGGACCGCGCCCGCGCATGACCTTGGTCATTTGCGAGCAACAAGTCGCCGAAATTTGGGTCGAGGGCCGCGCTCCGCTCATATCCATCCGCGACTATGACTGGGGCGAAACTGACCCGGGCCCGTCTCGCGACGCCGATGGATTTCCCTTCACCAAAATCA
>JANSXJ010000210.1 GCA_024743015.1 Hyphomonas sp.
AGCGCGTTGCTCCACTTGTGGCGGTGTTGCTGAGCGCAGAGATGTGTGTGCCATCGGCCAGTCCGACATGGACAACCGGCCTGGTGGCAAAAGCCAGGTTGGCGGGGCATGGTTGTGCGGTCTTGTCAGTGTCTCAGAGACGAGGTTGTGTCGGTCTGGGGATCCCCCCGCGGAGATCAGTGGCGCGCCGTCTGGCGCGCGCCCCGTTGGTTTCCAAGGCTGCGCAAAGGCGGCGAGCGGCGGCGCGGCCTGCGTCGAGGGCTTCGGGCAGAAGCTCCTGTGCGACCTCGGTCAGATAGGCGTTGTCGCTGCCGGGATAGTTGGCTTCGATGCCCCAGAGGCTCGCGGCATGGGCGTCCAAGATCACGCCTTCCAGCGCAACAGACAGAACGATACCGCAATAGAACCATTCATCCTTGCGCCATGCCTCCATGACGGCTTCGGCCTTGGCCTGCGCCCGTGCAAAGCGCTCGCGATGGTTCGGGCCGGGACCGATGAATCCCGGCGCGTCCTTATAGAGCGAGGGCCAGAATCCGTCCTGGCGCTGGTCGGGTGCGTCAAGGCAATCATCACGGACAATGCGCGCGATGATCTCGAAGCCTTGGACCTCGCAGCAGATGCTGTCGCCTTCGCAAACGAAGGTCTGGAAGCGTTTCGTGAAGGTCATGTCAACGGCTCCAGAACACGTGGGTCTGATCGAAGCCCGTCTGGAACACCATGATCTCGCCATTCAGCGCCATGTCGCGGGCAAGGGCCTGCTAGTCGATATAGTAGCGAAGACTCTCCGGAATCTGCGTTCCGGTATCCTCGTGCAGCTGCTCGGCGAAGTCCGCCGCGCTCTGATACTCGCCCGCATAGTCCTCGAAGGCGGCGCGCGCCTCGGCGAGGTCGTCGCCGAAATGGCTCAATACCTTGCCACCCAGCTCGCCATGTTCCTCGATGAAGTCGGCAAGCTCGCAAACGGTTTCGAATGAGGCGTATTCGGAAAGGTTCGCACCTTCGAACCCCTCATAGTCATGGATCGCCCATTCCTCTGCGTCCGGCTCCGGCGATGCCGCAAGCATCGCGCGCACCTCATCTCTGATCTCGTCAGGGGTGGTCGCATCGATCCACCGGCCATGCAGGCAGCCGGAATTGTAGGCCGCAAGGCAGGCCACGTAGATGCGCGGTCTCTCCGCTCGCGCGGGTGCAGCGCTGGCTGCAAGCGGTGCAGCGGTTGCGAGTTGGTCAGTCATGTCAGTCTCCTTCCGCTCGCCCTGCGTTCTTTTCCCGACAGTCGGGTGGGCGGCGAGGAGGTGCTCAGCCGGAGCGCATCAGGGCGCCGCGCAAGGGGAAGCCGTAGGTATGACGCCTAAAGACGATTGGAGACGATGCGGTCCCGCCCCCTTGCGCGGCGACCGCGCTCTGGCAGACGCACCGCCTGCCCACCTGACTGATGGGAACAGATATTGAGGCGGAGAGAGGCCTGATGAGACTTTAACGATCTCGCGGCTTGAGAGCAGCTGAGGCAGGATCATATTTCAGGGTACTGATGCTGCCATCCTGTATGGCTTTGACCACCGCGTCGACGACATCGAGCGGAACAAGATACCATTCGCGTGGTCGAACCGGCTTGCCGAATCGATCTGCGATTTCGAGATCTAACCGCGCATCGGCAAAGAAGCGATGCAGGAGCGCCTCCAACCTGACCCGGTTGATATTGAAGAGCTCGTATGTGGCAACGATTTCAACATCGGCGAGGAGGTAGGTTGCATCATTCGCTGCATTTGCAATGCGGGTTTCGACTTTACCGCCGGTCACGCCGATTTTGTGAATGAGATCGCGGTTCTCCACGATCCTAGGCTCTGTTGAGCGACTGCGCAGAACATAGATGGTGCCGCTTTCTGTGTCGTCGTCGCCAGCAATGTCTGAAAACAGTGGGCCCGCTGCGGGATCTGTTATCCGGCGTCCCGCATCGTCCTTGTTAAGGGCGCGCTGCAAAGACCGCATAAGGACGTTGCTTTCAGTGGCGTTGTCGTAGATCACGCGCAGACGCGCATCCCGGTCGCCATAATCTTGGGTGAACTCATCGCCTTTCTCGGCGACGTAGGCAATCTGCCCCCCAACAATAAAAAATCGACCAGGTTCAATTTCTGATTTGAGTTCAAAGGCGCGTGTTTGGCGTGTTCCGTCCTCGAGGTCCTGCTTTACGCTTTCAAACAATGGACGGAATTTCTCAAAATCCTTGCACGGCGTACGATTGGCGATTTCCTCGGCGGCCTTTCGCTCGGCCGTCGGACGCACATGTTTGAGCGTTGTGACATCATCGGTCGCCTCCGGGTCGATACCAAGTTCAGCCAATAGGGCTTCAGGATCACTTGCTTCCGGCGCGGGCTCTGTCATGGCCTCGCCCAACAGCCCCTGAGTGTCGAGCGGCTCGAGCAAGGCGCGCGCCTCCGATAGAGCACGCAGACGGTCGAGGCGCACCGCATACATCCGTTCAAAGATGTCGCCGTCCTCGGAGTGCCTGGGCGCGCGCCCATGCTCGCTGACAAAACGCTGAATGTCTTCGAAGCCTGCAATGATCCTTTCTTCCTGCGCAGAGCGAGGCGCGGCTTTCGGCGTTTCGATTTCAACACCGAGTTCGGCGAGCAGGTCTTCAGCGGTTTTGTCAGCCATCTCGCTCGGCCTTCACTTTTCGCTTCAGGAACTCGATGCCTTCGGCCATGCGGCGTTCCCAAGGGTCATTCGATGTCAAAGACGGAAGACGACCACGTTCCTGCAGGAAGGCCTTGGCGCGCTCGGCCAGCATCATGGCTTCTTCTTCGCTGAGCGCGATTTTCTTGCCCGCGATAACGGCGGCAACCTGTTTCAGGCTGTCTTCACTCATCGCCTTGGCGAGGATTGCATAAGCCGCCCCGAAAGGATTGATCCGATCAATCAGGTCAATGTCGAGATCGCGCACATCCATGGCGATCTTTCGTATACCATCAATCAGCGCTGTATTTGCCTTTGTGGTGTCGCCGCCATCTGATGCCGCTTTCGTAGCGTCCTTGCTGGCCTCCTGGGTGAGGCCAAGAGCGGCAACAGCGCGCTGGCGTATCGCTTCATGGTCAGTTTCTGAGAGTTCGGGATACCGGTCGCGAACAATTTTTCCCATGCGGACCAGTGTGAGCTCTTCTGCTGGCGTATCGCCGCCGGCATGGTCGCCATCAAAGAGGCCGGTTTCGAGGACCTTCTTATCCTGAACAAAGGCTGTGATGACCTCGTTCAAATCTTCCTGGCAAATGCGGGTCGCTTCCTCGGACTCAGGCTGAACCAGCCCCTTGATTTCGATCTGGAACTCGCCGCGTTCTTCATTGAAACCGACATTTGTGCGGCCGGCGTCATAACCATCTTCGCCATAGTCGAAGTCTTTGTCCTCGCCATTGCCTTTGGGAACAAAATTGAATTTCGGGGCGAGCACCTGCTCCATGAGCAGGCTGGCGGCGATCGCTTTCAGCGTGTCATTGACGGCCTCGGTGACCTTGTCTTCGGAAGCATCGGGCTCCGCAATGAGATTTGTAAAACGCGCACGTTCCTTGCCAGGCGCATCCCGTGTGGCGCGTCCGATGATCTGGATGATTTCGGTGAGGCTGGAGCGGTAGCCGACCGTCAGGGCGTGCTCGCACCAGATCCAGTCAAAGCCTTCCTTGGCCATGCCGAGGGCGATGATGATATCGACATGGTCGCGGTTGTTCTTCTGGGCAGGGTCTTTCAGCGCTGCAACCACGAGGGAGTGACGTTCGGGCCCATCGTCGACAAGATCGGCGATGCGCAACACGCGCCCATCGGGACGGCGCACGAGGTCAAAGCCGGTCGCGGGGTCTTTGCCTTCCCATTCACCGAGTGCGTCCATGATCTCGCTGACTTCGGTGGTCTTGCCGCGCTGGGTGCTCTCGCGGGAATTGACGTTGGGGATATGGACAATGGTCTTCTGGTCTGGATCGAGGACCTGAGCGATGTCATCTACATACGGACCGTTGTAGAAGAAATAGCCGATATCGAGCGCCTTCAAATGCTCATAGCCATTGAGCTGTTCGTAGTAGGTGTAGGTCACCGTCGCAAAGCGGGCTTCGTCTTCCGGCAGCAGGACCGGGACGGCATCGCCGCGAAAGTAGGAGCCGGTCATCGCGACGAGATGGACCTTGTCGCGCGCGATGAACTCCTTGAGCTGCCTTCCCAGCACATTGTCATCATCGGCTGAGACATGATGGAATTCATCAACGGCGATGAGGCGATTGTCGAAGGCCTCGATCCCAAGCTCTTCGACTGCGAAGCGGAAGGTCGCATGGGTGCAGACCAGAACCGGATCGCCGCTTGCCAAAAACTCACCGACGGCTTTCACCTTGGATTTGGCCACACGGATTTCATCAGCGCCCGGCGCATTACAGAGGTTCCATTGCGGTTCGACCTCCCAGTCCGCCCAGAACCCCCATTTCGAAAGCGGCTCATCGTTAAAACTCGCGCCGATGGAGCGTTCAGGCACCACAATAATGGCCTGGGACAGGCCCTGGTTCTGCAGCTTGTCCAGAGCGATGAACATCAAAGCCCGGCTCTTGCCAGACGCCGGCGGCGATTTGATCAGCAGATATTGCTCACCGCGCCGTTCATAAGCGCGCTCCTGCATGGGCCGCATGCCAAGCTCGTTCGACTTGTTCGTCGCGCCGGTGCGCTTGTAAGTGACCGAGACTGAGGGGACGTTCCGTGGTGCAGTCATAGGTGAGCGGCCTCCATTGCGACCGACCATGCTTGCTCGACCGTATTGATATCTATCAGGAAAAATTCACCACCTAGAGACTTTTCTTGCCGGTGAAAGAACTCCTTTATTGCTGTTTCAGCCCGGAGCGCGGGCTTTGATGAAGTGAACTGATCCAGCCCAAGCATCTCGTTTGAGGTGTGAACACGCCAGTTAAAGGCACATTCCGGAAGCGCTCTATTCAGACTGTCACAGCGCGAGATCGGGCTCTTCGATATTCCGACTTTTACAATTCGTTTTCCGCCAGCATCAGTTCCCAAGAACGCATTCGGATTGCCCAAGAGTTCAAGAATATAGAGGCTCTTCGGGCCTTCTGCTTCCTTGCAGAAAAAACCAGATTGGGAGACCGGACCAGGCTTGGAGGGAGCCAGCAAGTCTGAGCCACTAGCTGCGACAGCTCCATCAATGGGGATTTCACCGAATACGGTCGTCTCTATTAAAGTCAGGTCAAAGATTTTGCGTGCCTCATCTGGCGCGAGGCGCATGCCTTGTGAACCGATTGCTTGTGCCCGTTCGGTCGAATAGGTCTTTGGCGCAAAGGCTCCTATGGGGATGTAATGTTCCGGTGCCACCCGCCATGCGCGGATTGCCTTCACGGCGAGATCCCATTTCCCAGCAGTTTCGGAATCGGCTTCCTTACGAAGCCATTCTCCTGGTGACATATATGCTTTCGCGTGATTCACGCTGTGTGTGACCTGCTGAACGCCTATGACCATGCCACGTTGATGTTCTGGCGCTTTCGACTTGTGGCCGTAAATCACAACCAATGCGCCGGGTTCAGTCTCTCGAACAAAACGTTTTCGTTGGCCGTCATTCGAAAAGCCAAGGAAGCCCCACGTCTCTGGATTGAAGCCATAGAAACTGGTCAGCCAAACATTCGGCGGTGGGCTTTGTATGGCTGCGCGAGGCGACATGACTTGAAGCTGCGGATGCGCTTCAACAAATTTCTCCACACTGCCATAGGATTGAACAACGCGCGTCGGTGCAATCTGTCCGTATGCTTTCTCACCAGTTTGCCAGCCATGGGCATCGAACATCGCTTCAAGCCCGCCATAGTGACTTTTCGCGATGCCGTTGACAGCGCGCTTGTCCCAGCCCGGTCCTCGATCATTGTAGTTCATGCGGCATCCTCCGCCGCTGTCATTTTCGTGTAGAGGTCGAACAGTTTTTCGAGGCGTTCGGTGTCGTTCTTGAAGCGGCGGCCGATATAGATGCGCTCCAAAGTTTCATCATTGCGCTCATGGGCTTCGCGCACGAGGGGGAATTCCTCGTCCATGCGGTCGGGGTCGTACATGTCGGCGATGGTTGCAGGGAAGTAATGCTCCCGCGCGAGCAGAATGTCCTCGGCGCAACGGGTCAAGTCCGCCTTGTTCTTCTCCGTCAGCGTCGGAACAGGGAAGGTGTTCCAGCCGAGGATGTTCGAATATGAATAGTCTGACCTAAGTCGACCGCACACTGTCGCGATCCACGCCAAGTGTATTCTCGAAGAAATGATAGCTAAAGGCCATATCTCACCCGTTGCCATATAGAAGGCTTTGTTCGTGGGGACTACGGTTTCATCTGATAGGCCAGCCGGAAAGTATTCTCGATTTTCCGAAGATACAATTGGCACGAAGATTTTTTCTGGACCGTCCCCTTTGCGCTCGCGGAACTGGTGAGGCTTAGCAGCGAGCTTATTTACAGCCTTATCGGTGGTTTCAAGGCGATCTCGTCGCACGCTCTGAAACCTCTCCTGTATTGCTTTGATTGTGGCCACACTCTCAACGGCTTC
>JANSXJ010000229.1 GCA_024743015.1 Hyphomonas sp.
GTCACAGGCAAGAAAGGGCGTCATGTGATCCTATGGTACCGGCGCGTCGATCCTGGATCCCAAACTCAATCAGAGGCGTGCGGTGATCATTCTCGGCGCGGTTATTGGTATGAATTGTTTGGTTAAGCGCGCAGGGAAAATCCTCTTCATCTCATTTTTCCGCTCCCGAACTGCCGCATAATCCAGCAAACCTCTCCCATCGACACCAAGACAAAACAGGGAGATCGAACATGTCAGAAACCACAAACCCAAGACTAGAAGCAGGCGATTGGCCAGAGCTTCTGACCGTACAAGAAGCAGCGAAATTCTTACGCCTGACGCGGTCTACGCTCGATCATTATCGCTGCGAAGGACGTGGCCCTATCTATCGCAAACACGGGGCGCGGGTCTTTTATCCCAAGCCTGAGCTGATCCAATGGTCAGAGCGAAACAGCTATGCATCGACCTCGCAGCGCATTCGCAAAGACTCATGAAATGGCTTAGCCTGTGCCTAGGCCTGATGGCGATTGCAGCGCTCACCTTTGCACCATTCCTCGGCCAACAGAAGCGCTTGATCTGGAACCGAACCGCGAGTGCGCCGATCGGTCTTTATTGGGTGAAAGACGGCCCTATCACGTATGATCGCTGGGCCGTTCTTTCACCCAAAAGCGATGCCAGCGAATGGGCTGAACATAATGGATATGCGGGCAAGGATTGGCCTCTATTGAAAGCGACCGCCGGCCTGCCAGGCGATAAAATATGCCGCGAAAATGAGACGATTCTCATCAACGGTGAGGTCCGTGCTATAGCCCTTGAGCAAGACGGTCTTCAGCGAGATTTACCGGTATGGAGCGGCTGTCGTGTGCTCGCGGCAGACGAAATCTTCTTGCTCAACAATCACCCTAAATCGCTCGATGGACGCTATTTTGGGGTCACAAAACTTGAAGACGTGGACGGCAGCGCCGTCCTCCTCTTTGAAGTCTCGCCGTGAAGCGGTGCAAGCGTATGCAAGGCGGTGCAGGGAAACTGGCGGGAGTTGGTAGCGGACCCGGTAGGGCAAGATTAAAGCTCATGCACCATCCGGCGCATAAGACATTGTCTGCACATCGATTTTTTAGTGTCCTTTGCACGACGCTGCGGTGCAGGGTTCGCTTGAATGCCCAGTATTCGCGGGGCTCAGTCGTGGTGCAGGTCAAATGAGCGAAGAGTTCGACTTTACGCCTCGGCTTGGCAGGATCCGTGATCTTGGGCGCGCGAATGGGCAGAGCGCTCGCAGCAAAATCACGCGTGCTGCGGCCAGGCTAAACCGTGGTCCCAAAAAACCTGGCTTTACCGGCGCGCGAATGGGTCGAGGCAGCGCGGTGAAGATTACGTCATCATCGCTGCCGCGCTTTCGAATGCGCCGGGTGGTGGTCAAAGTATATATCGCCCGAGCACGCGGGAAGAGCGGAGCGGGGGCGTTTCGAGCGCATCTCAGCTATCTCCAACGAGACGGCGTGGATCGCGATGGCGCTGGTGGGGATCTCTACAAGCGAGAAGGCGGAGAGGTTGATCGACGCCGGTTCCTCAAGAACAGCCAGACCGACCGACACCAATTCAGGATCATTGTGTCGCCCGAGGATGGGCACGCGTTTGAGGATCTAAAATCCAATACGAGAACACTGATGGCTCAGATGGAAAATGACCTGGGTCAGAAGCTCGATTGGGTCGCTGTCGATCATCACAATACGGGCCACCCACACACTCATATTGTTATCCGAGGGCGTGATGGTCGCGGACGCGATTTGGTGATCGCAAGAAACTATCTGACCCAGGGTCTTCGCCAACGCGCCGAAGAGCTCGCCACGCGCACGCTTGGCCCTCGGCGCGATCTTGAGATTATTCGGGCGCAGCAATCCGAGGTCTCGCAAGATCGTTTCACAAGCCTCGATCGACAGCTTGCTGAACTGGAACGCAATGGCCGAGTCGCTGTTGAGCCTGCATCTGGCGCGAAGAACCGTTTCGCTCGCAACCTCCATCTGCGCCGGCTGGCGCATCTTGAAGGGCTGCATCTGGCTGAACGCGTTGGTCTGCAGCAATGGCAAATGAAGCAGGGTTGGGACGAGACGCTGAAGTCGATGGGCCGACGCGGTGATGTTATCCGCTCTCTCGCAGCTGAACATAGCACCCAGATCGAACAGAACACTTTGAAGTTTTGGGGTGATAGATCCGGTGATAGACGTGCCCTGTTAGGCGAGGTGCTGACATCAGGTCCCGATGACGAATTGCGCGATCGGCGATTCCTCATTGTCCGCGATTTTGAGGGAGGGCATTGGCACGTGCCGGGCGGAGAAGATCTTGCGCTTCCGGAAGGCGCCATCATCGAAGTTAAGGACCGTGCGGGCGAACCACGACCCGCAGATCGAACCATCGCCAAAATCGCCGAACGAAATGGTGGGTTCTATTCGAATGACCTTCACGCGGCATTCGATCCCTCATCTACAGCCGCTTACCGCGAAGCCCATAAGCGAAGACTCGAGGCTCTGCGCCGCGCAGGTCTCGTAGAGCGCCACGCGAATGGCTCATGGGATATTCCGGATGACTATCTGAAACGGGCGGCTGCATTCGAACGCTCTCGCGGTGGGCCGAAAATCGTGGTGAAATCCTGGCTCAGCATCGCCGATCAGATCGATTCTCGCGGCCCCGTATGGTTGGATCACCTAAACGGCAATGAGAATCCTAGTTTAAGGTCTGCGATTGAAAAACGACACCTCGTTCTGAAGGCGCGCGGTTCGCCTGACGAGAAAGCCATGGCGCAAGCCGAGTTGCATGAGGCCGCAAAGGCGCATGCCGTGAAGACTGGAGAGATCTATCAGGCGCTTTCCACCAGCGATCAGTTCCGAGGCCGCTACAAGGGGCACGTGGATCTTGGCCAGGGGAGGATGGCACTGCTGAGTAATGGCAAGGAATTCACCCTGGTGCCGTGGCGGCGTGACCTGACTCATTTACGGGGGCGCGGTCTGACCATCGAACGCACACGCTCCGGGATCAGTTTCTCAATCACTCGTTCCCGAACGCGCGGGCTTAGCCGGTAATCGATTTTGCAGGCGTTTGCTCGCGCTCCAACTAGGCACCTCATGTTCATTTCAACAGATTGGATCGCATGTTTGAATTACCTGCGAGCGCTCGATGACCCCTGCAAAGATACTGATCGGTCAGATCATTATTGTCTTCGTGATCATAATCGGAACGCTTTGGGGCGCGACCCAATGGGCGGCATATCAACTCGACTATCAACCGGCATTGGGCGCACCTTGGATGATGCTCGGTGAATTTTCGGTCTACAAGCCCTGGCGCCTGTTCCAATGGTGGTACGCTTATGAAGCCTACGCTCCAGAGATCTTCACAAAAGCGGGCATGATCGCAGCAAGTGGCGGGCTGCTTGGCATTGTCGCCGCAGTCATCGGATCTGTCTGGCGCAGCCGTTATGAGCGCAACGTCACGACTTATGGTTCCGCACGATGGGCTGACGAGAACGATGTTCGCAAAGCCGGGCTATTAAAGAGTGACGGAGTTTTCCTTGGGACATGGGAGGGAAAGTATCTCCGTCATGCCGGCCCTGAACACGTCCTCGCCTTTGCACCAACGCGCTCGGGTAAAGGTGTCGGACTGGTTATCCCGACTTTGCTCTCCTGGACCGGGAGCACAATCATTCATGACATCAAGGGTGAAAACTGGGACCTGACATCCGGGTGGCGATCTAAGTTCTCACGCTGCATTCGGTTTGACCCCACCGATCCGGCCTCGCCGCGATACAATCCACTCTCAGAGGTTCGCCTCGATCTGAATGTGGTGCGTGATGTTCAAAATATTGCAGACATTTTGGTCGATCCAGAAGGTAGTCTTGAACGAACCAGTCACTGGGAGAAAACAGCCCATGCACTTCTCGTCGGTGCGATCCTTCATGTCCTCTATGTCGAAGACGACAAAACGCTCGCTGGTTGTGCGCGGTTTCTTTCGGATCCATCGCGGTCATTTGAAAAGACGCTCGGCGTCATGCTCAAAGCCAAGCATGCGCAGGATGACGTCAAAGATACGATTGCGCAGGTTGCACGCGAGCTGCTGAACAAATCGGAGAATGAGCGTTCGGGTGTGCTCTCAACCGCCATGAGCTTTCTGACGCTTTACCGCGATCCAATCATCGCCTCCGTAACTGGAGGGAGCGATTGGTGCGTCGACGACTTGGTTGATGCTCCGCATCCGACGTCACTTTACTTCGTTATCCCGCCGTCCGACATTTCTCGAACAAAGCCGCTCATTCGGCTGATTTTAAATCAAATTCTGAAGCGATTGACTGAGCGTTTGGCCAGCACCGGGAGGCGTCAATTGCTTTTGATGTTAGATGAGTTTCCCGCCCTTGGTCGGTTTCAGTTTTTCGAAGAGTCGCTTGGGTATATGGCAGGCTTCGGGATCCGCGCCTTCTTGATTGCTCAGTCGCTCAATCAGATCGAGAAGGCTTACGGCCCGAGCAATTCAATCCTCGACAATTGTCATGTCCGGGTGGCATTTGCGACGAACGACGAGCGCACGGCCAAGCGCGTATCAGAAGCGCTTGGTACAAAAACTGAGCTCAGATCGCAAAAGAACTATGCCGGTCACCGGCTAGCGCCATGGTTATCGCACATGATGGTTTCGCGTCAGGAAACCAGCCGGCCGCTGGTGACACAGGGTGAGGTCATGCAGCTTGCCCCTGACGAAGAGATTGTGATGGTGGCTGGATGTGCACCGGTTCGAGCCAAGAAGCTTCGCTATTTCAAGGATCGAAATTTTGTTCCGCGCGTGTTGGACCCGCCAAAGCTTGGAGATGCATCCAGACTTGCTTGTGCTCCGATTGGATCTTCGTTGATCTCGTCTGGCGCGACGGCGTCCTCAGGCAAACAGTTGGAGATGGAGCTTCCAGAACGATTGGAAAGCGCTGAGATTGAGCGGTCATGCCAATCCGAGCCGAACGTCGCGATCGCAGATGACGCGGATGAGCAGTCCACCAAACGAGCTAAGCTCGCGGCGTTGGATCGAAGCGACGATAGTGATTACTTCCCATTGGATTGAGCATGGCAAAACCACGGATCAATATACATATTCCAACCGATCTGCACGCGCTGCTCTACGAGGAAGCGCGTCGCCCCGGCGTGACCAAAACGGCTATTATAGAAGCTGCGCTGCGCACTTACTTTTATCCTGACTCAAAGACGGGATTGGAAGAGCGCATACTGGATCGGCTGGATAAGTTCGACATTCGCCAGGGAGCAATGGAACGGGATATCGCAGTCTGTCTCGAGACAATTTGTCATTACGTTCTTTATTGGCTCACCCGGATGGAGCCGATACCGGATGGCGAGCGAGATGCGGCGCAGTCCCTTGGAAAAAGGCGTTACGATCATTTCCTCAATCAAGTGGCTCGAAACTTATCCGATGGCGGCGTTCTTGAGAATTCAAACGCTTCATTGATCCGTAAAACTGATGGCACCTCTTCTTCGGAGGATTGCCCGAATGAATGAGATACCTGAACTATCGGATTTCCACGAACGTATTGCAGAGGCGCAGGGCCTGAATTTGTATGGAAAATACAGCGAGCGAGAAGCGGCGGAAGTCCTCAATCTTTCAATCGTTTCGCTTAGACGGTTGCGTAATAGCGGCGATATCGAATTTGTTCGTGTTTCACCGAGAAAGATTTGCTTTTTCGGGTTCCAGTTGATTCAATGCTTAGTGAATTCAGTGGAGAGCGAACCATGCCCAGATACAACTCAGAGAAGCCATTTCAGATCGGAGAATTCTGGTTATCGAAGCGGCCGAAGAGTGAAGCGTGGTACAGAACCTGGTTTGACAACGAAGCTCGACAAACACGCCGCATTAGCCTCGGCACATCGGATTTTGACGAAGCCAAGCAAGCACTAACCGACTGGTTTGTGCTTTTTCATACGAAAACTGAAGAGGCAC
>JANSXJ010000441.1 GCA_024743015.1 Hyphomonas sp.
GGAGGCGGCTGGTAACGCCAATTCCTATATTGCCGATCAATTTGCTCTGATTATAAACCAGATGAAACATTCTAGTGTGTATACACTAAAATTGAAACGATCTTCGATCCCGAATATATAAATCTGAAATCAAGCTGGTGTTTCGGGCGGTTTTCTAGACAAAGATCAAGTCGTGTCCGTATCCGGATGCATGTCTACTAATGAAATTGATTCCGTATCCAATCTAGATTTGATCAGCCAGGCGACCGATATCGTATCGGCATATGTGAGCAATAATGCGATCAGCCCTGCAGACTTGCCGGGACTTCTGAAAGTCGTTCATGCCAAGCTTGGTGAGCTGGCAGAGTCGGGCACAAGTTCGCCCCGACCAGACCCAGCTGTTCCGATCAACAAGTCGGTCACGGATCATCATATTATCTGTCTGGAAGACGGCGCGAAGCTGAAAATGCTCAAGCGGTACCTGCGGACACATTATGATATGTCGCCAGATGAGTACCGCGCCCGTTGGGGGCTACCCGCAGACTATCCAATGGTCGCGCCTGAATATGCTCGTCGGCGGTCGGATTTTGCCAAGAAAATCGGTCTCGGCAAAAAAGGGCGTTAAGCCCGACTATTTGAAATAACGATCCAGAACCGGCGCGTGCGCGGGCTTGCGCAACCGTTCGCCAGCGTCTAGGGCGAGGTCCAGAAAGATCTCGACTTCCTCGAACTCGGTGACTTCGAAGTTTGCTTCTTCCAGATGGCTCTGAAGCAACCGCATTGTCGCTAGAACACGGTCCAATTGCTCGGACTCACTCACCCGTTTTCTCATCTATCCACCCATTCTTCCCTAGGCGCTATCTGCCAGTCTGGGGTGTGAAAAGGCTTAATGAGAAAGATCCAAATTTATCTGAGTGCCTGAAAATGCAGTTTAGGTCTGGATTATGCCAGTCCTCTGCGCAAAAATTAGGAAAACAGAACAATATTTGGAGGAGTGTGTGTTATCAGAGCGTTTCAACTGGGACAGATTGCGGGTGTTCCGCCTCGTCGCAGAAGCGCACAGCATGACCGCAGCCGCACGCACACTCGGGGAATCCACGCCAACGGTTAGTCGCCGAATAAACGACCTGGAACGAGAGCTCGGCACGAAACTCTTCCAACGTTCAAAACGCGGCGTCGAGATGACCGCAGCGGGCAAGCGACTGTTGGACCTCGTGCAGAAGATGCAGGGTTTGGTCGAAACGGTCGGCGATCAGGTGGCCGAGAAGAACGTGACGATCGGCGGCGCGGTTAAGATCAAGGCTGGTGACGGACTGGGCCCGTTCTGGATTGCCCGCCAGCTCCCGGACTTTCACCGCATTGCTCCGAACGTTCAAGTTGATCTCGAGATTGGCCTTGCGGTTGACGAAGTGATCCATCGACAGGCTGACGTGGCGATCGTGTTCGAAAAGCCGACGCACCCGGAGATCATCTCGCAACGTGCTGGTACATTGCATTATATGTGTTTCGCCTCGCAGGGATACATCGATGAGCACGGGCACCCACAATCGATTTTCGAGTTTCAGAATCACAAATTGCTGATGCACACGGCATATGTTCACCAAGTCGAACAATGGTCTAAAAACATCAAACAATTGAAGGACTTCATCGACTATTCGGTGATTACGAATTCCGGAACGGCGTTGATGCAGCTCGCCGGAAATGGTGGAGGCATCGCGATCCTGCCCAGCTATATTGCAGAAGTTGAGCCAGAACTGGTTCCGCTTCACCTACCGGCGCTGGCACCCATTCAATTCTGGTTGACTTATACTGAGCGGGTTCGCCGAAACCCTGCCGGGATGGCAGCCATCGAGTGGCTTCAATCCATCTTTAACGAGCAAACACACAAATGGTTTCGGTCTGACTTTATCCATCCGAACAGGAGCGATGCCACGGCACAAATCCTTGGCTCCGAGGATGTGTTGGATTTAAACTCGAGCGTGCAATTGTAAGATTTGACGGCGCTCTGTCGTCAGCAGAAGACGCGTTGTATCTCTCAGTTGATCGTGTTGGAGATCATCCGAATAAGCGCTTCCGGGGTCGCCGGTTTTTCAAGAACTTCGGCAAATCCGGCAGACCGGGCCCGCGACAGCAGGGAATCTGAGTAATAGCCCGTGATCATGATCGCGGGCGTCGTATCATTTACCGCTCTCACCCTGCGCATGACCTCGAGACCGTCGAGGCGCGGCATTTTATAGTCGATCAGCAAGCAATCACCGCCATGGCGACCTTGAAGCGTCAGGAACTCCGTCCCACTACGATAGGCATCGATGATAAAACCGCGCGCTCGTAACAGCATGGTCATGGAGCGGCGCACATTCTCATCATCCTCGATCAAAACCAATCGAGACGATTGCGCGCGCTCTGCGCGTATTGGGGGATGAGACTGCTCTTGCATTGTCTACGTGTAGGCGAGCGCTGGTCGCTCGTCTCTAGGTAGTGTCCCTAAGCTTGTTCACTTCCAAGCCCTGCCACGAAAGCGAGTCGTAACGCAGAAGACAGGCTTTCGGCTTCGAGCTTTTCCATCATGTGAGCGCGATGAA
Organism: Hyphomonas sp.; assembly: GCA_024743015.1. Taxonomy (GTDB): domain Bacteria; phylum Pseudomonadota; class Alphaproteobacteria; order Caulobacterales; family Hyphomonadaceae; genus Henriciella. Next base: position 2,562 of record JANSXJ010000441.1, read on the forward strand.
TTTCAACTGTACGAGGCGAGATTGAGAGAGCCTGGGCGATGCCTTTATTGGTCAGTCCGGCCACCAGACATTCCAGCACTTCCTTTTCTCGTGGTGTCAACGCGCTGAGCCTCGCCTGGGCGTCCTTGCTGCGACGATCATCAGCTGTTTCAGCGTCGAGTTGCTCGAACGCATTGGTGATTGCAGCAACCAGAGTGTGCTTCTCATAGGGCTTCTCAAGGAATTCAATCGCGCCGCCTTTCATGGCTTCGACCGCGACGGGGACATCGCCGTGACCGGTCAGAACGATAACCGGCATTTTTATGCCGCGCTGGTTGAGCGCGCTTTGCACAGCGAGGCCATCCATGCCGGGCATGCGCACATCGAGCAGGATACAGCCTTCCATCTCGCTGCTCACCTGTTCAAGAAAGGACATGCCGTCCGGAAATGTTTTCACCAGGTATCCAGCGTGGCGCAGCA
>JANSXJ010000493.1 GCA_024743015.1 Hyphomonas sp.
GTCCGCCGCCTCGAAATCGGCAAAGCTCATCACGCATTCATGCACCGCTATGCCCTCTGCGCGCATGTTCGCGATATGCCGCGCCCGGGTGATCCCGGCCAGAAATGTGCCGTTCGGCACCGGCGTGAACACCTCGCCATCACGCACGGCAAACACATTCGCAGTCGCCGCCTCGGCCACATTGCCCAGGGCATCGGCCACCAGCGCATTGCCAAACCCGCGCGCCCGCGCCTCGGCCAGCATGCGGGCGTTGTTCGGGTAAAGACAGGCCGCCTTGGCATTGACCACGGCATCCTCCATCACCGGACGGCGAAAGCGCGTGCGGCTCAGTGTGGTGGTAAAGCCGGGTGGGGCCATCGGGATTTCCTCGAGGCTGATGGCAAAGCCGGTCTCTCCGCCTTCCTTGGGCACGATCGCCGCCATGCCGCCGTCGATCGCCCAATACATCGGGCGGATGTAGACGGCGGCGTCCTTGGGATAGGCGCGCAGTCCCTCGCGCACGATCGCGACCATCTCCTCGGGGCTCACCGTCGGTGTCACCATCAGCGCTGCAGCCGAGGCATTGACCCGCGCGCAATGCTTGTCGAGATCGGGGGTCAGGCCGTGGGCGTAGCGCGCGCCGTCAAACACGTTGCTGCCCAGCCAAATGCCGTGATCGGCCGCCTTCATTACGGCCAAGTCGCCGTCATGCCATTGGCCCTGAAAATAAGTGCGGATGTTCTTTCCGGTTGGCATGTTGTTCCTCCCTGCCTCGTCTCGGCCAGACCCTAGGCCGGTCTTGCAAGAGGGTCCAGAGCGATCAGTTTCGTGCCGGTGCCTCGGCCATGAGGCGGTCCAGATCGAGCGGCCTGTTCACCATGGCCAAGTTGCCACTCGCATCGCGCGGCCACTCCGCCTCCGGCTTGTCGACATACAGCTCCACGCCGTTAAGGTCCGGGTCCGACAGGTAAATCGCCTCGCTCACGCCGTGATCGGCTGCGCCTTCGACCGGAATGCCCGCCCCGACCACGCGTCGCAGCGCATCGGCGAGCGCGGTGCGGTCGGGGTAGAGGAACGCGGTATGAAACAGGCCGGTATGCCCTTTCGGCGGTGGTGTGGCCCCGAGGCTCTCCCATGTGTTGAGCCCGATATGGTGATGATAGCCCCCTGCCGACAGGAACGCCGCCTGCCCGCCGGAATAATATTGCGTGAGCTCGAAGCCGAGCACGCCGGAATAGAAGCCGATGGCGCGCTCCAGATCCGAGACCTTGAGATGCACATGGCCGATACGGGTTGCGGGATGAACAGGGGTCATGGGTGTCGTCCTTTTCTTGGTCGACGCCAAGTTGACCCATGCGCGCTGAACGCTCAATTCCCCGAATCTGCCCAGCTTATGTGCGTGAATGCAGATTAGAGCGGGTTGCGTTCAATCAGTTTCATAGCCTGCGGCCTTGAAGAAGTTGTAGCACTCTTCGTCAGTGAAGAGATCGCAGACATTGCCAACGACCCGCCAAAGGTCATCGTATGTCCGTGCGGCGGCCCGCCGGATCAACGCCTTGAGCTTTGAAAAGGCCATTTCAATGGGGTTCAGATCCGGGCTGTAGGGCGGCAGGAAGAGAAACCATGCACCGACCGAACGCATGGCATCTGCGGCCTTGGGGCTTTTGTGGGATGACAGGTTGTCGAGAATGATCACATCGCCGGCTTGCAAGGTTGGGGCCAATTGGGTCTCGACATAAAGCTCGAACAACTCGCGGTTCATCGCACCCTCGATCACCCAGGGCGCATCCAGACGGTCGTGGCGGAGCGCCGCGATAAACGTTTGCGTGTTCCAGTGACCGAATGGGGCGTGGTCGATCAGGCGCGCGCCCTTGGGGGACCATCCAGTGGTCTTGGCCATGTTCGTCTTGAGCGAGGTTTCGTCAATGAAACCGATGCGTGGCAACAGGTTGGCCATGAACGGTTGCCGCCGCGTGATCCAGATATGGCGCGCCTGGCGGACCTCAGGCCGCTTTTGTTCGACGGCTTGCAGGTCTTTTTTTATGCGTCAGGCCGAGACTGCGCAGGGTGCGCCAGACCGACACGCGATGGACCGTCATCTGGTGCGCCTCAGCAATTTCCAGCACCAGATCATCCAGCGTGAGGTCGGGTTTGGCTGTCATCCGCACCGCGATCCAGTCCCGCAGACGGGCCAGCTTTCCATGCCCGCCGCCATTACCTTGTCGGCGCGGCTCAAGCTCACCTGTCTCACGTTTCAGGATCACCATATCGTTCACGAACTTCACTGAAACCCGAAACCGCGCGGCTGCTGCGCGGTGCGAATGCCCTTCCTCCACAAACGCGACGACCCTCTCACGAAGTGCCATAGGATGTGGCTTACCCATCTCAAACCCCCATATCTGCCATGCAGACAGGGAATCACAAA
>JANSXJ010000109.1 GCA_024743015.1 Hyphomonas sp.
ACTCCGCGCATAATAAGTGCCGGGCCACTGGCCGACATCCTCATCTTCAAGCCCCCAGAACACTTCGTGGACGCGCTCGGCCAGGCCGCGGAACGGAAACTCCTTGCCGGCATCATTGGCGCCGTAATCATGATCATCCCAGGCAACCATCATCGGATGGGCGGCACGCACTTTCTGGAAGTCTTCGCGCGCCGCCAGGTCGGCAAAGGACTCTCGCAACTCGTCCAGGTCGGCCTGATTGTTGACATAGCCGCGTCCGTCGCGGTCGCCATAGACATTGTCACCGACCATCAGGAACAGATCCGCTTGTTCATTGGCGATGCTCATCATCGCTGCAGACGGCCCCTTTTCCTCATCCAGGCAGGAGCCGATCAGGATCGTGGTCAGCACCGAATCTGCTGATGGCATCGCAGCCCCGGCACCGGCAGATGGAAGCGCGCTATTCGGGATCGTGTCGTAATAGAGCTCCAGCGCTTTCTCAGCACTGTCAGGTTTGGGCGTGAAAATATTGATCCCGCCACCTTCAGTTACGCAAGCGCCCAGGCTCAAAAGTGCCGCCAGTGAAACCAATCCACGCGTCATGCTCGTCTCCCATTTGTGTCAGCCATGCTTCGGATGAAAGCATGGCTGACTTGAAACAGGTTTCGGAGGTTTATCAAGCGGTGAAGAAGATTTCCCACATCAATCGGCCTGGCAGAAACGAGAACAGCCCGGCGATGACCATGGCACCGACAAACATGCCGGTCATCGTATGACGGTGTTTCTTGATATCCCGGCGGCGGACAGCGGCGATCCCGAATGGCAGACCGATCATGGTCCAGGCCGATAGCGCATGGATCGGGCTATAATTATTGCCCATGAGCCCGGTTATGAAGAAGGAGGAAATGGCGGTCACAGCCATGCTGACAACCCAGGTCCAGCCCAGCGCCTTGTGCAAGCGAAAGCCCTTAGGTGCGCAGAGTAGGATGAGCCCGATCATGAAGGACGAGATCGCCCCAATCACGTGGATCTGAATGGCCACGGACGCGGTGATGATAGGGTCCAGGCTGAAACGAAGCCGGGGGCTCGCCTCCGGATAGGCGGCGAGTATGAGTTGGCTGACAATCAGATAGATCGCAAATGCAATCCCGACTTGCCAGCCCCAGCCGGGAATTTTGGCAACGAGGGCGCGAAGAGAGCTCGCGGGAGGAAACGCTGTTTTTACAGTCATTGTGGCTCTCCTCACGCCCAAGTGCCGTGGAAGCCAAGCGGCCAGGAATAATCCGCCTGCAAGATGCAGACGGGGCCATCGCTGACGCGGGCCGCATCAAACACGCAGACTTCGCTGACTTCCGATTTCAAGTTCAGAACGGTGCCGATCAGCCAGGACTCGGATTCCTTCGAGCTACCGGATTTCGGAACGAACAGGAATTCCTCGACCATGCGCGACTCGCCGAAATTGAACGTGTCGCTCTGACCTGACCCCCAATCATGCACTGTGAGAGCTGTCTGGCCAGGTCGCTGGCGCGAGGGCGCGGTGCACAATGCCGTCAGTCGGCGACTCTGGCCCCGATAGCGCGGGTCCACCTGTGGGAATTCGCCCATGATACCCGTCTCAATCAGTTTCGCATCGCCCTGAACTGGAATGACGATCTGGGTCAGAATGCCTTTCTCATTTGCGCTGCGTTCGGTCCACTCGCCGCGAATTTCCGCAGCGCCGCCGCCAACGCCGAGGACAGGCTCACGATACAGCACGACGTCGAACTTGATCGTCCCATCGCTTTCTTCCCAAGCAGAACCGGTGTGGAAGAACATCCGTGCTGGCGCCTGCGCCCAACGCTGATTGCTGAAATCATCCTTGTCGACGATCAGCATCTGCAGGCCATGTTGGGGCTGCCATTCGAAACCGGCCACGACAGGCGGACGCAGGTTTTCATTGATCCAGGGTTGGACCAGGATGATCAGATGGCGAGCCGTCATCGTCCAGTCATGGATGTAGGCGGCGCGGCCAATATTCACCATGCCGAAATCTTCCAGCTCACCGGTCTTTGCGATCCGATAGATGCCTACGCGGTCACCGCCGACAGCCAGATTCCAGACGCGGCCGTCTGGCTCGACTTTCGGGTGGGCCAGGAATGGCATGCCTTTCAGGTCCTCACGCCACGTCTTGGGGCCTCGGGTTTCGAGCGTCTCGGCGTCCATGGCGAACGCCGAACCGGCTTCCCAGAGCGCCAGCAGCTCACCATTGACCACAAGAACAGACGTGTTGGCAGCGTTCACATCATCCGGACCTTCAACAGAATAGCTCTCATCGCCCAGAGTTCCGAAACCAGGTGATAGGAATTTTCCTGCCGCCTGTTCTTCCCGGCGCTTTTTGGTCTCGACAAATCGTGCCTGGTGAACAGCCTGGCCATCCTCGATGGCGATCCGGTGGATCAGACCGTCGCCATCGAACCAATGGCTGGCATATTGATCGCCATATTGCATCTGCGCTGGACCATTTCGGTAGAACGAGCCCTTCAGATCCGCCGGAACCGCTCCAAAAGCGAGCCGCATCGGTGAGGGATCGAACCCGGCGGGCGGCGCGTTTTGATAGCCAAGGTGCCAATCCGGCATACCAGCCGCACCTGATGCCGAACCGGGGCTCACGCACGCGCCGAGCGAACCGGCCACACCAAGTCCGAACCCTGCCTCCAGGAAGTGTCGTCTCGAAAGATCCATAATAGCCTCCGTGTTTGCGTGGTCGCTTAGTTCATTGTGATGGTGTGGGCGGTGCCGTCAGCCTCGACGGTGAACTTGGCGTCCTCCCATTTGGCCGGACCAAATCGACCCTTCGCATCATTGGAAAAGGCGTATGGCTCTGTCGGCATGCCGAAAGGATTGGTATTCATTTCTCCATCATCGTTGACATCGTGATACAGGCGCACGGCGTATTCGCCCGGCTCCAGACCTTCGAAAGTCACCGAGACGCTGGTCCCTTCGACGGTCAGATTGGCACCGTTGACCGCGCCGTCGCCATTGTAAGTTGCCTCATCAAAGAGGCCGAGCATGATCGACCCCTGTTGTTTGGCGATTCCTTCAACCGTCACGGTCAATTCTGAAGCGGATGCGATTGGCGCTGCGATGACGCAAGCTGAGAGGACAGCGATAAGATGTGAGGTGCGTGTCATGAGTGTCTCCAGTTCGGTGTATGTTGAGCAGGCGGGCCTGCTGTGAGGAGAGACATGACAGCGCCGAATGCGCGCTGCATCCGGTTCTTCGTTTAGGGAATGGAATCCTTCGCGATATGCAGCCATTGTCATTCGCGAAACGTGAATGAAGGGGCCTTGCAGATTGCGTATCGCGAATGACGTCGTCCAGTTCTGCGCCATCGTGATTGGGCTGGGGCTGCTTTTCTCCTGGCTCGGCGTCTACAATACGGGTCGGCTTCCGTTTTATCAGAGTTTCATCTTCTGGACGTCGACCATGGCGGTCGGTGCAGGCACGTCCGTGCTGATCTCGCCACTCGTTTGGGGCCCACGATTCGAGCACATTCCTGCAATCTTCAAGATCGGCGCCGTCTCTGCCATTGTTTCAATCCCGGTAACGCTGACGCTGATCCTTTTTTTCAGTAGACAGGCGATGACCCTGGAGATTTTCCTCATCCAGTTCTCTTATGTCCTGGTCATCTCTCTGATTGTGACGACTGGCGCCTATGTAAAAGATGCGATGGAGGATCGCGGCGCGCCAGAGACCGAAGCAAGCGACCCATTGGCGCAATTCATGGAACGACTGCCCATGAAATACCGATCAGCAGAGCTGCACGCCATCTCATCCGAGGATCACTATTTGCGGGTGCATACCAGCCTGGGGGAAGAGATGATCCTGATGCGCCTCGCTGACGCGGTGCGCGAGTTGGCGGCCGCAGATGGCTTGCAAGTGCACAGATCCTGGTGGGTGGCCAAACAAGGTGTTCAGGATGAAAAACGAATAGACGGGCGGAGCTTGCTCGTCCTGCCATCAGGCACGGAAGTCCCAGTCTCGCGATCCTTTCGGGCAAAGGCGAAAGAGGCGGGTTTGATCCGTTAACGGGCGTTAACCACCAAATCGCCTTATTCGAAACACGCATAGCCCCTATTCTGTATCAACAGTGTTCATCAAGGACGCACGTCCCCATCTGGCCGTTAACGAAACATAACGGCGAGATCGCCAGAACGATGAGACCAGACAGATGACCAACACTCACATCCTCTCCCGCAGCCTGACAGTTCTGTTCACCGGGATTACAGCAACCACCTTATTCCTGGTCGCTTTTGCACCAAGCGCATCTCTTTTCGCCGGATAAGAGGTGGCGACGAACGGGTCCTATAGCCCGTTCAGAAAGCGCTCCAGGGCGACATTCGTTTGGTCAGGTGCTTCTTGCTGGACCCAGTGCCCCACGCCTTGAATGATCGTGCTGCCTCTAAAGTCCGTGCAGGCCATTCCAGCCGCAGCGAAAGCATCCACCCCAGGCACAAAGGTCCGCACAGGATCGCGCTCTCCGCCAATGAAACAGGTCGGCATATCGAGCGTCTTACCGCGATAAGCGGCGAGCTCCTGATGATCGAGATCAAGCGCGCGATAGCGATTGAACGGGCCATGATAGCCGCCTTTTTCCAGGGCCTCGACGGACACTTTGAGATCCTCTTCTGAAAGCCAGGCAGGGAGTGGATCGGGGTCGATCATGCCATCGAGCAATCCTGCATCTGGCGCTTTGTCCTTGCCAAAGCCCCCTTCGGGTGCATCGCCGGAGATCGAGTAGTAGATCTTGCGCAAGGCCCCAACCGGATCGGCGGAAACTTCCTTCTCGACGACGCCTTCTTCCTGAAAATAAAGCATGTAGAAAAACCGGCCCGCATAGACGGCTCGAAGAATGTCGAGCAGCCCAACCTCGCCGCCGGGAGTATAAGGCACGCTCATCCCCGCGACCGCGCGGACTTTCTCGGGATAGATCAGCGCCGTGGTGTAAGTGATCGGCGCGCCCCAATCATGCCCGAACAAGACAACCGGCTCGTCGCTCAGTGCGTCGGCGACCGCCGCCACATCAGAGGCGAGTTGTTTGAGGGTATAGGCCGAAATCTCTTTCGGCTTGGCGCTGTCTCCATAGCCCCGCACATCCATAGCCGCGACGGTATAGCCTTTCTGGGAGAAATACTCCGCCTGGTTCCGCCAGGACCAGGAATGTTCCGGCCAGCCGTGCACACACAGAATAACCGGGCCCGATCCGGAGACGTTGACCGCAATCTCGCCGACATCTGTCGCAACCATTTTTTGAGTCATCCGCAAATCCTCCGAACCCACCTGCCGCGATCGACAGGATCAGCGTGTTTTGTGCACGCCTGCCCTAAGGAAGAGTCAAGATGGGTCTCGATTTTCGCTTATCAGCGCTAGGCTTTTGGCCCGCCCGGCATGATTGGGCGATCGCGCCACGCGCCCATGCTGCGGACCCGGTCATACATAACGAGCGCCCCGGCCAGACTGACATTGATGCAGAACTTGGTCGGGATCTTTACCACGTGATCGCAGCGCGCCACCATTGCCTCAGATAAATTCCCGCGCTCTGGCCCCAGGACATAGGCCGCCATCCTGGGATGCTTGAATTCCGGCAGTTCCACCGCATCGTCCGTCAGCTCAATGCCGACCAGCTGGCAGCCTTTTGGAAACACCATCTCGTCCATCGACTCCCAGGCATAATACGGAACATTCTTGAACGTGCGTGAGGTGTCGGAGAGATTGGCGATTTTTGTGCGATCAGCGGCTTGCACCGAAAAGACGAAACTTGCGCCGAAGGCGTTGGCTGTGCGCATCAGCGCGCCGAGATTCATCGGCTTGGAGATACCTTCAGCGCCAATCGCGAAATAGCCCTTCATCAGATCACTCCCAAGACTGCGCGCCCGACCGCTAGCACCATGATCAACAAAACCGGGGTGACGAGGCTGTAGCGACGCGCGGTGCGTAGATGCGATAGAGGGTTCGGATAGGTGCTGCGAAGATATTCTGCTGCAGCCTTGGTGTCTGCGTCGAGATCACGCTCGAATTCGCCCTGTACCGCGGCCAGCATCACAGCGTCATTTGCTCTCGCCCGGTCCTCAAACGCAACGTTCCAGGCCTTCAGAGCCCGGCGCAAAACAAGCGCGATCATCATTCGCATCTGGACGGCGAGCGCGAAGGCGAAAGCCAGCCCGCCGAGCACAATCCAGAACACCACGACCTTTGCCAATCTCACATCTCCGCTACGTCAGACCTTCACAGCGCCGGTTGCCATGTCTACCAAAGCTCCGTCAACGCATGCGATGAGGAAACTCCCGATGAAAGCTCTGCTGTCTAAAGCCCCTGGTGGCCCCGATACACTGGTTCTGGAAGAGATTGAAAGCCCAACACCTGAGAAGGGACAGGTCATCATCGATGTCAAAGCCATCGGTGTGAACTTTCCGGATACACTGATCATTCAGGATATGTATCAGTTCAAACCGGAGCGCCCATTCAGCCCGGGCGGCGAAGTCTCAGGCGTGGTGAAAGCGGTGGGCGAAGGCGTGACGCATTTGCAGGTCGGTCAGCGCGTCATCGGATCCTGCGGCTGGGGCGGCATGCGCGAGGAACTGGCACTTGAAGCCGGGCGCTGCATCCCGATTCCGGACAGCGTACCATTCGATGAGGCTGCCGCTTTCGTCATGACCTACGGCACCTCCTATTATGCGCTAAAGGATCGGGCTGACCCGAAACCGGGCGAAAAGCTGCTCGTGCTCGGCGCGGCTGGCGGGGTTGGCATCGCAGCGGTTGAACTCGGCAAAGCCATGGGGCTGGAAGTCATTGCCGCCTGTTCCACTCAGGAAAAAGTCGATTTCTGCCTCTCCAAGGGCGCCGACAAGGGCCTCGTCTATGATCGTGGTCCGCTTGATCGCGGTCAGCAGAAGGAATTTTCCAACGCCATCAAGGAAGTCAGCGGCGGCGGCGTCGACATCATCTATGACGGGGTTGGCGGGGACTATGCCGAACCCGCAGTGCGCGCCATGAACTGGGAAGGCCGGTTCCTGGTCATCGGCTTCCCGGCCGGTATACCGAAACTGCCGCTCAATCTGACTCTCCTGAAGTCGTGCGACGTCCGAGGTGTGTTCTGGGGCGCTGCTGTGGCCCGTGATCCGGAAGCGAACCAGCGCAATCTCGCTGAGATGTTCGCGATGTACCAGGAGGGCAAGATCAAGCCCCACGTCTCCGAAACCTTCCCGCTCGAGCGCGGCGGTGAAGCTATTCAGTATCTGAGTGACCGAAAGGCGCTCGGCAAAGTGGTTGTGACGGTCTAGCCGGGCTCGAAACAGCGTCCTGACCGGATTTGTCAGGACGCTCGCTTGCCGCCTGCGGACAAGACATCTACCAGCAATTCATGCCAGAATTACCTGAAGTCGAAACCGTCCGGCGCGGCCTTTCACCGGCGATGCAAGGCAAGCGTATTGAACGCCTCGAGGTAAATCGCCCCGACTTGCGGTTTCCCTTTCCGGAGCGGTTTCGCGAACGCGTCGAAGGCGCCCGCATTGTGCATATGGGGCGCCGGGCCAAGTTCCTGGTGACAGAGCTTTCTACCGAAGACGCCCTGATCATGCATTTGGGCATGTCCGGGCGCTTCACCGTGAATAGCCGCGACACGGCTGACTTTCACCACGATCCAGGCACAAACCCTGCGCATGACCATGTTGTGTTTCACATGGAAGGCGGCGCGACGGTGACCTATAATGATCCGAGGCGTTTCGGTTTCATGGAGCTATGGCCGCTGGCAGACCTGGACTCTTATCCCCGGATTGAGCATCTCGGGCCGGAACCCCTCTCCAACGGGTTTAGTTCTGCCTATTTGAACGAGGTCCTGAGCGATAAAGCCGCTCCGATCAAGGCAGCCTTGCTGGATCAGGCGATTATTGCCGGCCTGGGCAATATTTATGTCTGTGAGGCACTATTCAGATCCGGTATCAGCCCGCGCCGCAAAGCCCGTTCGGTGGCGGGAAAGCGCGCTGAACGGCTGGCCCCTGCGATCAATGAAGTGATTGCCGAAGCCATCGCCGCGGGCGGGTCCTCGATTTCGGACTTTGCCAGCGCGAGCGGCGAACTTGGCTACTTCCAGAAGCATTTTCACGTCTATGACCGCGAAGGCGCGGCCTGCGATACCTGCGGCAGCGCGGTCCAGCGCATCGTCCAGTCCGGGAGATCGACATTCTTCTGCGGGACCTGCCAGCGCTAGAACTTACGCCCCGCGTTTTTTACAGAACTTGTTCGCTTGCTTGCCGCGCATGGCGCGTTTGACGCAATTATAGTTGCGGCGTTGTCGGTTGCCGAGGCGGGTCATGGACGCCGCCAGAACAATCGCGATCAGCGACGCGATCAAACCGTACTCAATCGCCGCAGCGCCGCTTTCGGACGACAACGGATTGCCGTCCTCCTCAATAAGAGGCGGTCGTCCAAAAAGAAGAGCGCGGCGTGTATACATGTTTACGTCCCTTCTCAGGGGAGTAGCTCAAACATGTTACAAAACCGCTACTCCAATCGTGAACTATGCATTGATTGTGCAAGGGTTTTACGAGTGATTTACCCTCAATTGCCCCATAGGCGCTGCCACCAGTTCTTCTTGGGTTTCGGCTCGGAAACGCCTACAGCGCTGGCGGAAAAGCCGCCATCGGCCATTTTCTGCTTGATCTCGTCCAGCTCCCAGCCGGTCAGTTTGGCCAGGCTCTCAGCCTCAGTGTCCCAACGCGAGACCAGCGTTTCGGCATATCGACCGGCTTCCTCGCATTGGCCATAGTCACCGCGCCATGGGTGGCGCAGAACATAGCGCCCCTGATAGTTTTCGCGGTCACCGGTGACCTGAAAGTTCAGGTCTTCCGGAAACGTCTCGCCATCATAGCGTACATGCAGGCGGGTCACGAACGCGTCGACTGGCTGTGGCCCCGGGCGAATGCCAGGACGCGGCATTGGCTGGATGTCTTTTTCTGGTCCTTCGTCGAGCCACATAACGCCAAGCTCGCGCAGTTCAGACCGGGAGAGCGGATTGGCGGCGCACGGGTCGCACCAGGACATGTCCCAGGCATATTCCATGAACACGGCCTTGCCATTCTCTTTCTCGGTCTGGTGCTCGAACATGGCTTTGTAAAACTCGCCGAACTCGTCTTTCACGAAAATCGGGACGTCCATGTTGGAGGGAAGTTTGACCGTTCTGTAATTGGTCGTCTCAACCCGGCCCTCACGAGTGATGGCAAACACGAAAAGCTCCTGCTTGCCTTCGGCGTTCACGGTGCCGAGGCGGATGGGAAGCATGAAATTGTCATCCTCATACGCCACCTGGATCGGGCGGAGCATGGACGAGCCGTCATGGCGTTCAAGGTTCACCTTAGCGACGAAGAATTTCATCCCGCGCTTGAGATAGGCGCCAACGACTTCTTCCGCGCCATCCGGAATGCGGTACTCATTCTGATTGAGCCAGGTGATGAGGCCATCGCTCTCTTCGGCTGACAGGATGAGAATATCGTACTCGCCGACTTCATATTCAGCCTCGATGGTGACGCCGAGGTCTTCGGCTTCGATCATCGCCTCTTCGACAACCACTGGCTCGGGCGGCGCGGACATCGCGACCATATCCCGGCGATAGCGCATCTCGCATGGATTCTCGTCATAATACTCGACCAGGCGCGGCGCAGTATATTCGTCCAGATGATCCACTAGCGCCGGGTTGGCGACATTGATCTGCTCGCGCAAAGGAATATCGACCACTGGGATCACCATGGCGAACTCATTGACGTCGCCGCGATAGTCCGATGCCATGGTGATCACCGTGCGCTCATCATCGCGCACCAGCACCACTTTCGACGCGTCGTTGAACAGATCAGTGTCTGCCTTGGCGACATAAAATCCGCAAAACGCGGAGGCTGCCGGCGCGCTAAGCGCGAACGATGTGAGGCCGAGGGCGCACGCCCCCGCGAGATGTTTCAGGGCCATTCGAGGTTTCCTTTTTGGAGGTCCATTCAAACCGTCGCGCGGGCAGCACGCGGTCTAAAACAGGTGAGAGAAGCGCCAGCCCCGCCAGGGCGTAGAGCATGGCACCGCGAATATGATGCTCCCAGCTGAGCCAGGCGGCGAGCGCCGCCACAGCGAAAGCAAACAGGATCCGGGCAAGCCGGGAGTCCGGCGTCGATCTGGGATCAGTAATCATGAAGAAGGCAAAGACCAGCAAAGCGCCGGATTGCAATTGATGGATCGGGATCGCCATCGGGTCGCCGAGATAGAGGGCGCGTCCGAACAGCATCG
>JANSXJ010000523.1 GCA_024743015.1 Hyphomonas sp.
AGGCCACACAGTGGCGGCGGAGTAAGAGATATGTCTGACGATCTTTTCAAGCTAAATATTGATGGCCAGGAGATTGAGGTGCCTCGCTCGTACACGCTGATGCAGGCGTGCGAGGAAGCGGGCGCGGAGATCCCGCGCTTCTGCTATCACGAGCGCTTGTCCGTGGCAGGCAATTGTCGGATGTGTCTGGTGCAGTGGCATGGCGCGCCGAAGCCGATTGCGTCTTGTGCGCAAACCGTTGGCGACATGCGGATGAACCCGGATGGCACGCCGCCGAACATCTCGACCAAAGGCGATTACGTCGAGAAGGCGCGCAATGGCGTGATGGAATTCCTGCTCATCAACCACCCGCTGGATTGCCCGATCTGTGACCAGGGCGGTGAGTGTGATTTGCAGGACCAGGCTGTTGCCTATGGCCGCGCCGACAGCCGCTACGAGCTGAACAAGCGCGCCGTCGAAGACAAGAATATGGGCCCGCTGGTCAAGACAATCATGACGCGTTGCATTCAGTGCACGCGCTGCGTTCGCTTCGCAGCGGAAGTTGCAGGCGTGGAAGAGATCGGAATGATCTCGCGCGGCGAAAGCGCTGAAATTACGACTTACCTGGAAGAGAGCCTCACTTCTGAGCTATCCGGAAATGTCATTGATCTCTGCCCTGTTGGCGCACTGACATCCAAGCCATACGCGTTCAACGCGCGTCCTTGGGAGCTGCGTAAGACTGAAAGCGTCGACGTTATGGACGCGCTCGGTTCGAACATTCGGGTTGATGCCAAGGGCGATGCCGTGATGCGAATTATGCCCGTGATCAATGAAGAGGTGAACGAGGAGTGGCTCTCGGATAAATCCCGCTTCATCTGGGACGGTCTGGCCCGCCAGCGTCTGGACCGGCCTTATGTTCGCAAGGATGGCAAACTAACACCGGCAAATTGGGGCGAAGCCTTTGAAGCGGCGAAAGATGCTCTGTCCGCACCCGCAGACAAAATTGGCTTCGTCGCCGGCGACCTGATCGAGGTCGAGCAAGCCAAGGCGGCGCTTGATCTCGCCCGCGCGCTGGGCGTTCAAAACACAGATTGCCGCCCGGCAGGCGCGACTTATGGCGCGGATGGCGTGCGAGAGCGTTATATCTTCAACCCGACTTTGCTCGGCGTTGAGGAAGCCGATGCGTTGCTGCTGATCGGTACCAATCCACGCAAGGAAGCGGCGGTCTGGAATGCCCGCATTCGCAAGGCCTGGCTGTGGAACGATCTGAAAGTCGGCGTTATCGGCGAAGCCGCGGATCTGACTTACGATTATGAACACCTTGGTGATGGCCCGAACGCCCTGAACGGCCTGTTCAACCGGGATAGTGAGATCGCTGAAGCGCTGCGCAATGCTGAAAAGCCAATGATTATTGTCGGCGAAGGCGTCCTTGCCCGTGAAGACGGCGAGGCGATCCTCGCCGCGGCGCATGACTACGCGCTCGAAATCCAGGCGATCAAGGACGATTGGGCAGGATTCGGCGTTCTGCATACCGCTGCCGGACGCGTTGGTGCGCTCGATACAGGTTTTGTTCCTGGTGAAGGCGGAGCAGGCACAGCGAAGATCCTGGGCGGCGGCATGGATACGATTGTCTTGCTAGGCGCAGATGAAGTCGATCTGTCCGAGACCGGCAATGCCAAGATCATCTATGTCGGTAGCCATGGCGATGCCGGCGCCAGCAAGGCGGACATCGTCCTGCCAGCTGCAGCCTATACAGAGATGGCGGCCACCTATGTGAACACAGAAGGCCGGGTTCAGATGACCCGCCGGGCCGTGCAGCCAAAAGGTGAGGCGCGTGAAGGTTGGGCCATTTTCAGAGCCTTGTCAGATGTGGTCGGCAAGACACTGCCTTATGATTCGGCCGATGATCTTCGCGCGGCGTTGCGAGAGACCAATCCGATCTTTGCCGGGCTCGGCTATGCTCCCGGCAGCGCAGGGGTCGAAGCTTTGAAACAGAAATTTCCTTCAAGTGGAGCGGGCGTCGGAAGCGGCGCATTCACGGCGACAATTGGAGATTTCTACATGACCAACCCGATTGCTCGGGCGTCCAAGACCATGGCGGAGTGTTCTCTGCAGAAACAGGGTCTTGAAACCGAGATGGCAGCGGAGTAGGGCGGCGCG
>JANSXJ010000137.1 GCA_024743015.1 Hyphomonas sp.
CAATAGTTCTTCGCGTTCGAGTGGATCCAAGATTAGCCCAGCAGATTTGGAATAGTAGACACCATAGTCCATTGGAACTGACGTGAATTGTGGGCGCTTCGATGCGATGATAATTTCGACCCGATGTTCAGTCAAATAAGGATTTATGTTCCCCACTATGCGTTTATTCTCGTCTGAGTATATGAAGCGATCCCCACTCTCGTGGCGATCCAGACCAGTTATTATTACTGTTACTCCAGCTTTGTTTTTGGCAAGATTGCTCCACGTAAAAGAGGTATGGGCAAACCGAATTCTAAATCCTGCTGAGAAGAGTAGCTGCCAGGTTATGGGAACTTGTTGTCCCTGACAAAGGCTATTAGTCGAAACAAAAGCGAAAGGTGCCGCGAACTTTTGGTTTAGAGAGGCAGCTTTGATGTACCAAGCTCCCACGTAGTCGACGTTTTTCCAATTTGATGACAGATTGGAAAAGACCGTTTCAAGATCATTCTTCTGCTGTTCAGTCTGCTTCCGTGTCCCCGTGAATGGCGGATTCCCGCAGATATACGTCTCCCAATCCCCACCTTCTCCGGGCTCCAAAGCCAGCCGCCCTGTCGGCCCCGCCAAATCCTCCTCAATTGCTGACGCCTGCTCCGGCGGCGGGCAGACCTCCAGCCAATCGAGCCGCAATGCATTGCCGTGCTTGATCCGCCCCGTTTCCTTCAGCGGCAGGACGATCTCGCCCGCGCGCTCCTGCCCCATCGCATCGACATCGCACTGATACTCCGCGATGAGCAGCGACAGCCGTGCGATCTCGCAAGCAAAGTCCTTGATCTCGATGCCAAAGAAATTCTTGAGCGGGATGACGCTGCGCAGGTCTTCGCGATCCTTGGACTCCGCGCTCAAAACTTTCAGGCGCCGCGAGAGGATCTCCGCCTCGATCGCGCGCATCTCCTTGTAGGCGATGACGAGAAAATTGCCCGATCCACAGGCGGGGTCGAAAACGCGGATGCGCCCCAGCCGCTTGCGAAGATTCAGGAGCTTGCGGGGATTGTTACCCGCCTCTTCGAGCTGCGCGCGCAGATCGTCCAGAAAGAGCGGGTTTAGCACCTTCAGGATGTTCGGCACGCTGGTGTAGTGCATGCCAAGCTCGCCGCGCTCTTCATCCTCGGCGACGGCCTGGATCATGGACCCGAAAATGTCGGGGTTGATCGACTTCCAGTCGAGGCTACCGGCATGCAGAAGGTAACTGCGGGCAATCCTGGAGAACCGCGGCACTTCGTTCGATCCGGCAAACAGGCCGCCATTCACATAAGGAAACGCATCGGCCCAAGGCCGGAGGCCTGCGCCGGCGCGCTCCTTCGTCGGGATGTCCATGGCGCGGAACAATTCCGCGATAATGTCATGCGCGTTGTCCCGATCGCTCATCTGTTCGAGCGTGCGAGTAAACAGGTTTTCGCCGAGGAAGATTCCCGTGTCCTCTGCAAAGAAGCAAAAGATCAGGCGCGCCATAAACTGATTGAGATCATGGCGGCGTTCGTCGGTCGCCCAGTCGGGGTTCTCTTTCAGAAGCTCGACATAGAGACGATTAAGCCGCCCGGTCGCCTGAATGTCGATTGGATTGTTCTTGATCGCCTTGACGGTGGTGATCCCCGCCAGCGGCAGGAAGAAGCCGAAATGGTTCGGGAAGTCCGGATAGTCGCAAACGCGAATATCGCCCTCGAAAAGATCTTCGGCCTCAAGCGTCTGGCCATCGGTGGCAAGAATGAAACGGACTTTGCCCTTCTCGGTCTTGGGGCTGGCGCGCAGCTCAGCGAGCTTGTCGCCAACCCTGCCTGGCTCTGCCACGGCGAGATGGATGTTCTTGTATTGAAGGACGCCGCCCGCGACATCTGAATTCTTCGCAGCGCTTGCCAGCAGGCGTTTTACGGTCGCTCGTTTATTGTTGAAGGATTCAAGAAAGGCACGCGGAAACTGTTCTGCATCAAATGGAGCAGAAGCAAGTTCAGATATGGCTTCTTCAATCTCAACGGCGTTCATGAATCAGTTTCAGACCTCAAAAAGGTCATTAAGCGCAGATGGCCAAAAAGTTGAACTGATTCGGGGTTTTCGGCTGGGATTCGTTGTGGTTACTCAGAGTTGCTGTGGGTCATGCCGCCAGCTGATTCGGCCCGAGTTGTGAACCAAGCAGCTCAACCAGATACCCGCCATCGCGCAAGGCTTTGGCCTTATTGACCAGATAGCGTGTCGTACTCTTCATCGACGTGACACCCCATTCAGCCTCGACCGTGGCCTTTCCATAGAGAACGACGGCGATTTCGCGCTGGGTCATTCCAAGGGCCAGGCAATCAAGCGCGATCAGCCCGTCGCGCAGCATCTGGGTGCGCTTTGACCACATGGGTGTTTCGATCTCAGGGTCGTCGCCGTAAATACGGAAGGCGTCTTTCTGCGCTTTCAGTTTGCGCTCATAGGCCTCCATATCGGAGATCTGCAGCTTCATGCGAACCGGTTCCATGCCAAGAAGGGACAGGCCGGTGCAGCGAACCTGCGCAACACATCCATTGCCGCGAAGCAGCAGAAACTCACGCTGGGCCCGGTCCGTGATGTGAGTGATCCGGCAGTGCGGGACTGTACGATCCCAGATATCGCAGGACTGACCCTCCGCGCGCGGGGTACAGTTGACCTCGACCTGATCCGGGAAAGCGGTTTTCAGCCATACCGCATCGGCCTCGATCCCATTCAGTTTCGGATCGGGCATGAAGACCAAACCCCAGCGCGACGCCAGTTTCTGCGGAACACGTGACCGCAGTAGCCGTATGTTGGCGCAAGGCGCTGTCATTTCAGAAATGTCGTCCCAGGAATGCAGTTTTGCGTCTTCCAGGAAATCGCCATTGCGGCGGAGGTATTCCCAAGCCCAGCGGTCATTCGAAAGCCGCCAGAGATAATCGTATGTCTTCAGGCTCTCATCGGTTTCGAGTCGATATGTCTTCATCAGCGCCTCCCGTAGTACGGGAAAAAGAGCAAGAAGTGCGCCAATTGCAGATTGAACCCTCATTTTCAGGCGAAAGTATTATGCAACGATAACAGTCTGATAGGTGGCACTTGTGCTGAACCGCTCACAAATCGAGCTCGCCTGACAGACTAGTTTCGCTTCGGCACCATTATGCCGCGACTTGCTGGCAGCTGCCCGCTAGTGCCGGGTCTTGCTCCCATTGGTCGCCATTCTCACTCCCGCAAACCGCTTCCGCCTGCGACGCTCCAATCATTCGGAAACCCCAAGTGACAGGAGCCTAAACCGATGGGCCAGACCCCGCACCAAATGGAGACAGAATCCAGGCGCACAGCAATGTTGCGCACGGCGTTCTGCCCGGTGGTGCGGGACGCCCTCGAAGCCCGTGATACGATCGAGATCATGGCCAATCCTGACGGATCAGTCTGGATCGAGAAGGCTGGCATCGGGCTCATCGTTTCGCAGCACACACTCCAGGCCTCTGACCGCGAGCGGGTCATCCGGCTCGTGGCCTCCGGGGTGGGAGAAGCCACAGACCGCACCTCCCCGATCGTCTCTGCAGAACTCCCCGGCAGCGGCGAGCGGTTTGAGGGGCTTCTCCCACCTGTCTCAACCGCGCCCTGTTTTTCGATCCGCAAGCCTGCGACCACCCCGTTCGAACTTGGCGACTATGTCGACCAGGGCGCATTATCGCCAGCGCTCGCCGAAGCGTTGAAGGACTCCATACATACCCATGCCAACATTCTGATTGCGGGCGGGACCTCCTCCGGCAAGACAACCTTTACCAATGCGCTGCTTGCAGAACCCGGTCTTGGCGATGATCGGATCGTCATTCTCGAAGACACGCGCGAGCTAAAATGCGCGGCGCGGAATATTGTCCAGCTCAGAACCCATCGCGGCAGTACGAGCCTGCAGGACCTCGTCCGCTCAACGCTGCGCCTACGCCCTGACCGCATCATCGTCGGCGAGGTGCGCGGACCAGAAGCTCTCGATCTTCTGAAAGCGTGGAACACCGGCCATCCCGGCGGGATCACGACGCTGCATGCCAACTCCGCGTACGGCGCGCTTCAACGCCTTGAACAGCTGACCCTCGAAGCAACGCCCCGCGCGCCATTCGATCTAATCGCGGAAGCGATCGACGTGGTCGTTTTCATGAGCCGCGCCGGCGGCCAGCGCCGTGTCGAAGAGGCGCTGCGCGTCACCGGTTTCAATGGTGAGGGCTACGACACCGCCCCGCTTGTCTCCCGCTGCCTTTCACTTGTCACAGAAGGAACCTCCTTATGATCCTCTACAACCAACTTCGCGCCGTGCACCGGACGCTACAGATCGCTGCAGTCTTTGGCGTCGGCCTCATGCTAGCCGGACCAGCCCATGCCGCAGGCTCCGGCATGCCGTGGGAAGGCCCGCTTGATCAGATCCTGCAGTCCATCGAAGGGCCGGTCGCCCGAATTGTTGCGGTGATCATCATTACCCTGACCGGTTTGACGCTGGCTTTCGGCGAAACCAGCGGCGGCATGCGCAAGCTGATCCAGATCGTGTTCGGCCTCTCCATCGCCTTCGCTGCGACAAGCTTCTTCCTCACCTTCTTCAGCTTTGGCGGCGGAGCGCTGATCTAATGGCTGAGGGTTATGAAATCCCCCTCCATCGCTCGCTCACGGAGCCGATCCTGATGGCGGGCGCGCCGCGAAGCGCCGCCATCGCCATCGGGACGCTGGCCGCCGCGCTCGCGCTCGGCCTGCGTCTCTGGATACCAGGTCTTCTGCTTTGGGTGCTCGGTCACTCAGCTGCTGTGTTCATGGCAAGGAGCGATCCGGACTTCATGGCCGTCGCCTCACGATCCACGCGGCACAAGGAACATCTGACATGCTGAACCTGAAAGAATATGCCGACACGCCTACCCTGTTGGCCGACTATCTTCCCTGGGCCTGCATTGTCGCGCCGGGTGTCGTCCTCAACAAGGACGGATCGTTCCAGACCACGTTCAAATACAGAGGTCCCGACCTTGAAAGCTCCACAGAGGAAGAACTTGTCTCCGTCATGGCGCGGGTCAATAATGTGCTTCGCCGCTTCGGCTCCGGCTGGGCCCTCTTCTTTGAGGCGCAGCGCCATGAGGTGCATGACTATCCGGAGACAGAGTTTTCCGATGCCCTGACCTGGCTGATCGATCAGGAACGCGCGCTACAGGCAGAGGAAGCCGGTACAAGGTTCGAGAGCGCCTACTATCTAACACTGCTCTGGCTGCCGCCTGCCGATGCGACGGGCCGCGCCGAGAAAGCGCTGATCCAGCGCGCCGAGACCGAAGACGCCGCAACCTGGCGTCATCGTCTGGAGACGTTTCAGCAACATGCTGACAGGGTCTTTGATCTCCTCTCCACCTGTCTCGCCGAGATTGGCAAGCTCACTGACGATGAGACACTGACCTATCTGCACTCGACGATTTCGACGAAGCGCCACCCGGTCGTCACACCAGAGCTGCCCGTCTTCCTCGACGCGATTCTGGCAGACGAACCCTTTGCCGGCGGCTTGGAGCCGATGATCGGTGATGCCCACCTCAGAACGCTGACCATTCTCGGCTTTCCGGCGTCCACCTTACCCGGCATTCTTGATGAGTTGAACCGCCAAGGCTTCGCCTATCGCTGGGCCACACGCTTCATCGCCATGGACAAGGCCGAGGCCGAAAAGGTGCTCGGCAAGAAGCGCCGCCACTGGTTCGCCAAACGCAAATCGATCGGCGCGGTCCTGCGCGAAACGATGTTCAATGAACAGGCTGCACTGGTCGACAATGACGCCGACAACAAGGCCGGTGATGCCGATGCCGCGCTGCAGGAGCTAGGCTCCGATCTCGTCTCCTACGGCTATGTCACCACGACAATCACCGTGACGGACACAGACCGCCGCACCGTCGATGAGCATATCCGGATCGCAGAGCGCATCGTAAATGGCCGCGGCTTCACAGCCATTAAGGAAACGCTGAACGCGGTCGATGCCTGGCTGGGCTCATTACCAGGTCATCCGTATGCCAACGTTCGCCAGCCCATCCTGCACACACTGAACCTTGCTCACATGGTGCCGCTCTCTGCCGTCTGGGCGGGCGAAGACACCAACAAACACTTGCAAGCCCCAGCGCTCATCCAGGCACAGACCGATGGCACCACACCGTTCCGACTGAACCTCCACATCGGCGATGTCGGCCATACGCTCGTCGTCGGCCCGACCGGCGCGGGCAAGTCGGTCTTGCTCTCGCTGCTCGCCCTGCAATGGAAGCGTTATGAAGGCGCGCAAGTCCTCATCTTCGACAAGGGCCGCTCGGCCCGCGCGGCGACGCTTTGCATGGGCGGTGCGCATGTTGATCTCGGCGGCTCCAACGCGCCAAGCCTGCAACCCCTGAAGGACATCGACACAGACACCGGCGC
This sequence comes from Hyphomonas sp., assembly GCA_024743015.1. Classification (GTDB taxonomy): domain Bacteria; phylum Pseudomonadota; class Alphaproteobacteria; order Caulobacterales; family Hyphomonadaceae; genus Henriciella. The sequence goes on from JANSXJ010000137.1 coordinate 6,400, forward strand.
AAGCTTCGCCGCTGACTGGATCGCCGGGCTCTGCACGAATGAAGGCTTGCACCTAACGCCAGACCTCAAGGCCCGGCTCTGGGAGGCCCTTCAGTCCCTCAGCTCAGCGCCTGAAAACGAACGTACGCTGACAGGCCTCAGCCTGATGCTGCAGGACGAAACCCTCAAATCTGCGCTGTATCCTTTCACACTTGAAGGCCCGCATGGACGGCTTCTGGACGCTGACTGCGAAAGCCTCACGCTGGCCGATACGGTTTGTTTCGAGATGGAAGAGCTGATGCACGCCAAGGGCGCGGCCCTCCCGGTGCTCACCTATCTCTTCCACCGGCTGGAAGCGCGGTTCGATGGCAAGCCAACGCTGCTCATTCTCGATGAAGCCTGGCTCTTCCTTGATGATCCCATGTTTGCCGCGCGCATCCGCGAATGGCTGAAGACCCTGCGCAAAAAGAACGTCTCTGTCGTCTTCGCGACGCAAAGCCTCGCCGATATTGCTAACTCCTCAATTGCCCCCGCACTGGTCGAGAGCTGCCCCACACGCATCTTCCTGCCGAATGAGCGCGCACAGGAACCGCAATCCCGCGAGACCTATGAGCGGTTCGGCCTCAACGCCCGCCAGATCGAGCTGATCTCAAGAGCCACCCCGAAGCGCGATTACTATTACCAGTCACCCCTCGGCGCGCGTGTCTTCGGTCTCGGCCTCGGTCCAATTGCGCTGAGCATTTGCGGCGCCTCTGCCCCGGAAGACCAGGCGCAGCTCCACCGCATCTGGGCGGAGACTGAAGGCGAAGGATTCGCCGAATGCTGGCTTCACGAGAAAGGCCTGCCCTGGGCGGCTGAGCTGCTCAGCCGCTGGCCGGGTCAAGAACCGGATGCATCCGAACCCTTCCCGCCCTCTCACGCCATCGCTGCAGAATAGGAGCAACACCAATGAAACGACTTCTCCTCTCCGCCGCGCTTTGCGCACTTCCAATGAACGTGCTCACAGCGCCACCCGCAGCCGCGCAATTGTTTGGCGGCGGGATCGTCTACGATCCGGCGAACCATACTCAGAACATTCTGACGGCGGTTCGGTCCCTCCAGCAGATCAATCAGCAGATCCAGCAGCTCACCCATGAGATCGAGATGCTGGAGAATATGGCGCGGGATCTGGAAAACCTGCCGGACAGTATCGCTGACGACATATTGAGACGTATGCGCCGCATCGATGAGCTCATGCGAGAAGCCGAAGGCATCGGCTATGGCGTCGAAGAGATTGAACGCGACTATGAAGTGATCTACCCGGAAGAGTATGGCGAGACGCCGCCCGAACACCAGGTTCTCGTTGAAGAAGCTCGGGTGCGCTGGCGTCAGTCCCGCACTGCCTACCGCGAAAGCCTTCTTGTTACAGCGGAAGTCGTCTCCTCTGCGCGCGCCGACAGTGAAAGCCTCGATCGCCTGATCGCAGGCAGCCAGTCCGCTGTCGGCAACCTTCAGGTGCTGCAAGCAGGCAATCAGATCGAGGCGCTGCAGACAGAGCAGCTGATGCAGATGGAAGCCATGATGGCCTCGCACTATCGCGCCGAAGCGCTCGAACGGGCTCGCCAGCTTGCTGAAGCCGAACGTGGCCGCGCCCGCACGCGCGCCTTTTTAGGGTCTCCCGACTAATGGACGTCATCGACACCTTCCTCGCGACGTTTATCGCCTACATCGACAGCGGGTTCGGCCTGCTGGCGGGAGATGTCGCCTATCTCACGACCACGCTCATCGCCATCGACATTACGCTGGCAGGCCTGTTCTGGGCGCTTTCCCAGAACAGCGATGTGATCGCAGGTCTGATCAAGAAGGTACTCTATGTGGGCTTTTTCGCCTTTGTGATCGGCAATTTCTCGCTGCTCGCCAATATTGTCTTCGACAGCTTTGCGCAGCTCGGCGTGACGGCAGGCGGCGGCACGATGACGGCAGCGGATTTGCTCCGTCCGGGGTTCATCGCCGGGGTCGGTTTCGACGCGGCTCAGCCCCTGCTCGCCGAGATCAGCGACATGCTGGGGCCTATCAGTTTCTTTCACAACTTCATCATGATCGCCGTCATGTTCGTCGCCTGGGCCATTATCATGGTCGCCTTCTTCGTGCTGGCCGTGCAGCTCTTCATCACCATCCTGGAGTTCAAGCTGACGACGCTCGCAGGCTTTGTGCTCGTGCCCTTCGCGCTCTGGAACAAGACGACGTTCCTCGCCGAACGCGTCCTCGGCAATGTCATCACCTCGGGCATCAAGCTCATGGTGCTCGCCGTCATCATTGGCATCGGTTCGACGCTCTTCTCCTCTGTCACAGACGCGTTCCGCACCGGCGATGATGTCACGCTGGCTCAGGTCATGGGCACGGTGCTTGCCGCGATCGTCTTCTTCTGGATGGGCATCTTCGCGCCGGGTATTGCGAGCGGTCTCATCACCGGCGCGCCGCAACTTGGCGCAGGTTCAGCTGCAGGCGCTGCAGCGGGCGTTGCAGCTGGCACATATGTTGCCGGTGCAGGCGGGCGCGCAGCGATCGGTACTGCAGCCTCTGGCGCTTC